>JAWLFL010000270.1:0-4920 GCA_041685605.1 Cyclobacterium sp.
TTAAAAACCTCCGGCTTTTTGCATGATATTATCAATGTTTCAGTTATTTCTTTATCAAGAAATTGTTAAATACTTCATTTCCAATCCCTAATGCATTTGTTAAATTCGCAAAATGAAGATTAATATACGTGATTTGCGCAGATTTTACCAATATAAACCTTGATATTCATAAAAAAATAGGGGGCACTTCCGCGATTATCAGCTGGCTTGTGTCTGCCAAACAGTTTATTACCATTTAAATACTTGGGATATGGAACAACCTGACAAAAAATTACTGGATGGTTTTCGAAATGGGGACCGAAAGGCCTTCGAAAAGATTTACCAATATTACAGGGTACCTGTGATCCGTTTCAGTGTTTCCATTATCAAAGATGAGCAGGAGGCGGAGAACATTTATCACGAGGTATTTATGAAAATTCTCAAGCGTAGGAGTAAAATTCGGCCGGAATTAAATTTTAATTCCTATGTATTTACCTCAGTCAAAAATGAGATTTTTGATTACCTGAAGGCTTTGAACAAAAATAATTGTCTGAAGGAAAAATTTTGGGAACGAATCCATCAGGAAGAGGATGAATGCAGCCAGGTAAAGGAAGCGCAATTGACCAAAATGGAAAGCATCATCGGAAATTTATCTCCCAAAAGGCGAAAAATACTGGAGATGAATTATTTTGAAAAGAAATCCTACAATGAGATCGCCGATATTCTGATGATTTCAAAAAATACCGTTAAAAATCAACTGGTAAAAGCCAAATTTATCCTTAGAAAGGAAATGGAATAGGCAGTTCGGCGCGTGTAGACCAAGGAATACATTTGACTTTTCAAATGAGGGGGATGTTATACGCCTCTTTCAATTCGAATTATTATTTTTTTAGGTTTAGAATACGTTTGAATGGTATAATAAGTAGGAAATGCCTTTCCAGCCAAAAGATTGATTTTTTATTAGGGAAAATATCAGGGGAGAAAAGATCCTATTTCGTATTTTATAGGGAGGTTTACGGTATTTTCCAAAGCTGTGAAAAAAAAATAAGGTAAAGCGATGATGAACCACCTTTTTTTGACCCTATTTCTGATCGCATTTACCTGTCAAAAATTCCATTAAAGTTGCTCCGGAAATAAAGGGGTAAATTCGACCAGTGACAACCCGCATCTGGCCGAAGGATGCGGCTGTGTTGTGCTTATGGCTTCATTCTTATAAGGATAAGGAAATGGCCTTTTCCTCTTTTATCAAGTATTATGATTAATTGAATAGCATTATGAGAAAGAAAATTTCCCCAACCCTGATCCTTTTATTGCTTGCCTTGTCGGTCTTTGCTCAGCAGCCTTCCCCTAGTGAAAACAACTTACCTGCAACCAAGGTCCGGGATTTGGTCATTTACCAGGACTCCAATTACTACGCCACTTTTCCATCTATCGTGAGGAAAGCAGACGGAGAATTTCTTCTTTCGTTTCGCCGTGCTCCGGACAGGCGGGTAGTCTTTGGAGAAAAGGGCAATAGCCATGTGGATCCCAATAGCTATTTGGTGAGCATGACTTCCAAAGACGGCATTACTTGGGAAGGGGAACCGGAATTGCTCTATGCCCACGATTTTGGGGGTTCACAAGATCCCTGTCTGTTGCGGCTTCGTGATGGGACGCTGCTTTGTGCCAGTTATGGCTGGGCCTTTTTGGAGGAAGATGGCCTGGAAAACATTCCCGAACCCCACTTTAAAAATCGCAACGGGTCTGTTTTTTTGGGTGGTTACATGCTACGTTCCATAGATGGAGGAAACAAATGGGCCGGACCCATTTACCCGCCACACATCGAGCCGGAAGTCCATGTTAACCCCATGGGAAATCCCATTCCAGCCTACAATAGGGGAGCCATGTACGAAGGGAAAAATGGACGGATCTATTGGGTGGTGGCTGCCAATGACCGGATAAGTCCCCGCCGGACATCCAACTACCTGTTGGTTTCAGATGATAAGGGGAAAAATTGGGAGCATTTGTCCACAGTTGCCAAAGACGAAGAAGTGATTTTCAACGAAGCTTCCATCTATGAAACGCCCAAAGGGGATTTGGTGGCCTTTATCCGGACTGCCAATTTTGAGGACCAGGCCATTATCGCAAGGTCTACTGACGGAGGGAAAAGCTTTGGACAATGGCAGTCTATGGGATTTCAGGGGCATCCTCTGCAAGCCACAAGGTTGCCGGATGACCGGGTGCTGTTGGTATATGGATACCGGCACGAGCCCTATGGGATCAGGGCCAGGATTTTAAATCCGGAATGTACCGATTTCGCCACTGCCGAAGAAATGGTCCTAAGAGAGGATGGCGGCAACACAGACATCGGTTATCCCTGGGCAGTAGTGCTGGATGAACACCATGCCCTGGTGACCTATTATTTAAATATAGACAACGGGACACGCCACATAGCAGGTACGATCATTGAATTTTAGGTATATTTATTAGCTTTGACGATTATGCCAACGGGTACAAGATTATTTGTGAACATTAATAGGCAAAATGTGACCCAAAGACATTTATTTACAATGAGACAACACTTGTTCATTACCTTAATTATCCTGGCATTTGCTTCCTCTGGGTCCTACGGGCAAAAGGCCGAACCCTTAAGGATAGGAAGCGACCGAGAGCTATTTGTGGACCAATACCTGATCGCATCCCTGGAAAAGGCCGAAATTACCCTGCACCATCCCGAAGATAAGGGAAAGGTGCTGGATTTTGACAAGCCCTGGGAAGGTGCATTTTCTGCCTATGTGACCATCATTGAGGAAGAGGGCTTTTTCAGGGCTTATTACCGGGGTGTTCCCACGGCCGGAAAGGACGGCAATAGTGCCGAAGTGACCTGTTATGCCGAATCCAGGGATGGCATACACTGGGAAAAGCCCGACCTGGGCATCTATAAAATAGAAGACAGCAAAAACAACAATGTAATATTAGCCAATGCCGCTCCCATCACCCACAATTTCAGCCCCTTTCTCGACAGCAATCCGGCCGCCAAACCAGATGAAAAATTCAAGGCCCTGGGCGGTACCTCTAAAAGTGGCCTGGTGGCCTTCACCTCTGCAGACGGGAAAAACTGGAAGAAAGTCCGGGAGGAAGCCGTGTTTACCCAGGGAGTATTTGATTCTCAGAATGTATCTTTTTGGTCGGAAGAAGAACAGGTTTATGTCTGTTATTTCCGCTCCTGGACCGGTAAGGGGTACAATGGGTTCCGCTCGGTAAGTCGAACCACTTCTGAGGATTTTATCCGTTGGACAGATCCGGAGCCGATGGGCTTTGGGAATACCCCTTATGAACACCTGTATACCCAGCAGACCAGCCCCTATTTTCGGGCACCCCACATCTACCTGGCCATCGGTGCGCGTTTCATGCCCAATCGAAAGGTGGTGTCGGATGCAGAAGCCGAAAAGTTGGGAGTGAATCCCAACTATTACAACGACTGCTCCGATGTCATCCTGATGTCGTCAAGGGGAGGGAATCAATATGAACGTCAATTTATGGAATCCTTTATCCGGCCAGGCATCGGTTTGCAGAACTGGGTGTCCCGGTCCAATTATCCGGCATTGAATGTGGTGCCAACCGGAGAGACCGAAATGTCCATTTATGTGAACCAGGACTATGCCCAGCCATCTGCTCACCTGCGGCGGTATGCCCTTCGTCTGGATGGATTTGCTTCTTTGTCCGCTGGATATGAAGGCGGGGAAATGCTTACAAAACCCTTTATATTTGAGGGCGAAACACTGGAACTCAATTATTCCACCTCTGCTGCCGGGGAAATCAGAGTAGAATTGCTGGATGAAAATGGAAACAAAATACCGGGCTATTCCATGGAGGAAGCCCAGCCGGTAATCGGTAATGAAATTTCCAGAGAGGTGTATTGGAATGGCAGCAATGATGTCTCGGAGTTATCCGGAAAACCGATTCGTATGCGGGTGTACCTGAAAGATGCTGATTTGTTTGCGTTCAGGTTTCATTGACCCGATGATAAAATCCAACGGAACACATCACTTTTCAATCTTGCAAATCGCCACAAACCCGGCCTCTCCTCCGGCCATCGTGAAATTTCCGGCTACCACCAATTCTCCCCTGTACACGATTTGTGTATGCACTGGCCCATCCAGTCCGCTGCCCAACATGCGCCATCGTTCGCCAATTAAAAAGTCTGTAGCGATTCCGAACCCATAAAAAATGAAGCGATTTGGAACCCTGTCGCTTTCCTATTTTGTAAACCAAGGTCTAAAATAAGGACTTAATTTTTAATTTTAAACTTGGGAACGAGATTTTTTTTCTTTCCATGAAAAGGCAGGTAATTCGAAGATATCCAACGCTTCTCGGGCAAAAATTTGAGAGGCTGGATAAATGGTTTGGCTAAAGCCGGAGATGTTGATAAATTCCTAATTGCCTACAGCTAAAGCAGTAGGCAATTGATTCATGGGATTGACCCTGAAATTGTAGACGGATTTTGGCAGATAAATCAATATCCGAACCTACCTCAATAGGAATGCGGCTTTAGCCCATTCAAAAAAATAGCAATCAAAGTTCCTGGGCTTTAGCCCAAATTTGGGATAGGACAAGTGCAGGGTAATCCAAATTTGGCTAAAGCCAGGGATGGTGGTGTATTCCCTAGTGCCTACAGCTATTAGGCAATTGATGAAAGGTAAAGCGGGTTCCGGATCATAATGGATCTATCTTTAACCGAACAACCTTCAATAGGATTGGGCTTTAGCCCATTTCTATTTATAGATTTCCAATCCCCTGGCTTTAGCCAAAATTGCTGTGAAGAACACCAGCAAATCATTAGCACCTTCAATAGGTAATTGCCCAATCCACAGGTTGAACTGTAAATTTGAATTTTAGGGTTTGGGGATAAAGTTTTGGCTAAAGCCAATGATGCTGGCGAATTCATTATTGCCTACAGCT
>JAWLFL010000271.1:0-4914 GCA_041685605.1 Cyclobacterium sp.
GCATCCACTTCCGGTTTTTATAAAGGAAATTTTGAACAGCTTTTTGTAAACGGGAAAAGGGCCATCCGGGCCCGAACACCGAATAAAGGTTTTTTCCAGGTAGAAAATGCCCGGGAACAAATTTTACACAAAGGAAAGGGTCGCATTCCCGAATTTGCCATTCAAAAAATTTACCTGAACCCTTCGGATGTTTCATTGTTTCAAAAGGAAGATCCTGAAAATATAAAAAATGCGCTGATTACCTTTTATCATAAATGGGATGTCACCCGCAAATATATCGATCATTTCGATGCCGATTCATCCGCTATTTATACGAGGGGAAAGGGCATGCAGCCTTGGAATAGGATAGACGGTATCAGTAAATATTACATCGAAAACATTCCCTCCGCACTCGATGCCCCGGGAGAATGGCTGCTTAAAAATGATGGATATGTCTATTATATTCCAAGAGAGGAAGAACAGATGGACTCCATTTCCGCGTATGCACCGATTACTGAAAAATTCATCATCATTAAAGGGAATGAAAGCCATCCGGTTAAAAATAAAACATTTAAAAATATCCATTTTAAAGTAACTGCTTACAAAACGCCGAAACAAGGAAACGACCCAATGCAGGCTGCTGCTCCGGTACAGGCAAGCATTATGGTTGATCATGCCGATAACATTGTCTTTGAAAATTGTGAATTGGCACACACAGGATTGTATGGCATTTGGTTTAGGAGGCAAGTTACCAACAGCAAAATCAATACCTGCTACCTACACGATCTTGGGGCTGGCGGGGTAAAAATCGGCGATTTTCTTTATCATGAGAATGATGAAGAGGTTTCGTCCAATAACCTCGTCCACAACAATATTATCAGAGATGGAGGCCATTTGTTTGCTAGTGCCGTAGGGGTTATTATTTTTCATTCCCGGGACAATGAAATTTCTCACAACGAAATTGCTGATTTTAAGTATTCTGGCGTATCTGTAGGATGGATGTGGGGCTACGAAGCCAGTAAGGTAGTGACCACTGTACCGGATATATTAGGTAATCTTCAGTGGAAGGAGGGATACTTTTCAAGCCCAGCCACGGGCAATGTAATTGCCTACAATCATATCCATCACCTGGGATGGGGGGAGCTTTCCGATATGGGGGGAGTTTATATCGTTTCGGAAGCCAAAGGAACGCATGTTCACCACAATAAAATCCATCACATCTATTCGGACACGTATGGTGGATGGGGGCTGTATACCGACGAGGGTGCAACCCATGTAATCATGGAGAAAAATTTGGTTTATGCCTGTAAAAATTCGGGATTTCATCAGCACTATGGGAAAGAAAATATCATCCGGAACAATATTTTTGTTTTTAATCTGAAGGGACAATTGCAGTTTACAAGGGTTGAAAACCACCGCTCCTTTGACTTCACCAATAATATAGTTTATACCAATAGCGGTGAGATGCTTCTGGGTAATTTTAAAGAAGCCAACGTGAAAATGGACAGCAACTGTTATTGGGATACCCGGACGAAAGAACCGCTTTTTTTGGATATGCCTTTCAATAAATGGAAAAAATTAAAAGATAAAAATTCAATAATAGCCAATCCTGAATTTATTGATGCTGAAAATTTTGATTTTAGTCTAAAATCAAAATCAGTGTCAAGAAAAATTGGCTTTGAACCATTTGATTACAAAAAAGCGGGAGTTTATGGTTCCGAAGAATGGAAGGAACTGGCCAAATTGGATAGCAGCAGAGAGACTTTATTTGACAACATAATAGATGAAAAAGAAAAATAATATGAAAGCATTGAGCTACGTAATTACCCTTGCATTTCTGACAATACAATTTGGTTTTGCTCAAGCCCAGACTGATGAAGAACCTGTACTAAAATCAGCTACCAACCTCGATAATTGTAATGTTCTCTGGGATTCCCCGTCAAAAAATTCATTGGGTTCCATGCCCGCGGGCAATGGTGACATTGGCATTAATCTATGGGTGGAAGAAAACGGAGATTTGTTGTTCTATCTTTCAAAAACCGATGCCTGGAGTGAAAACGCCCGTTTGCTTAAACTCGGGAAAGTAAGATTGTCACTATCACCCAATCCATTCCGGTCAGGAGAGCCTTTTTTGCAGGAATTGATTTTAAAGGATGGAATCATACACATAGAGGCCGGAAAACCGGAAGAACAGGTATCTATTCATGTTTGGGTGGATGCCAATCATCCGGTAGTTGAACTCGATGTGAAAAGTCAGAAAAATATTCACGCCTCAGTAAGAACGGAACCATGGAGACTGGGACAACGGGAAATCACAGAAGACAGTCCGGAGTTGCATTCGGCTTATGGATTACAATCAGCCATTGTTGAAAATGATACCATCCTTGAGGATGTCAAAGAAAACGTAATTTGGGCGCACAGAAATAGACGTTCAATATGGAGGTCAAATCTGACAATGCAGGGGTTGGAGGGTTACATTAAGAAAGCCAAAGACCCATTGCTGCATAATACCTTTGGAGGATTAATTCATTCCGAACAGATGCAAAAAACTTCAGCTGAGCAATTAGAAACAGGTGAAGCACTAAATAGTTTTTCTGTATCTGTTTTTGCATTAACAGCACAAACAAAAAGTCTGAACAAATGGGAAAGTGAGATAGGTAATATTGCCAGAAAAGTAACATCCGAATCCCGGGAAAATAGATTGAAAGCCCATGCCAACTGGTGGCAATCTTTTTGGAATAGAAGCCACATTTTTGTGAGTACCGACATCGATGAAGAAAAGGAAAAAGTTGCCAACGTTTCAAAAAATTACAATTTGCAACGGTACATGAATGCCTGCGCCGGCAGAGGAAATTCACCCATAAAATTTAATGGTTCGATTTTTACTGTAGATACTAAAAACCTGAATAACCGATGGGGAGGATTTGATGCAGATTACAGGCAGTGGGGCGGACCCTTTTGGTGGCAAAATACCAGGTTGCCTTATTGGTCCATGTTGGAAGCAGGGGACTTCGATTTAATGCAGCCATTGTTTAAAATGTATCACGATGTGTTGAATATTCGAAAGTATGCTACAAGAACTTATTACGGACACGAAGGGGCATTTTATATTGAGACGATGCGGCATTGGGGGACATATGTTGAGTCAAACTACGGACATGACCGGCCCGTCGATATGCCTATGGATAAAACAGTGAACACTTTTATCCGCTACTATTGGCAAAGTGGACTGGAGTTTTCACTCATGGCACTGGACTATTATGCATTTACCAAGGATGAAAAAACACTGAATGAGCTTATCCTTCCGGTGGTAACCGAAGTAATGACTTTTTTTGATCAGCATTGGGAGCGCGATGAAAATGGGAAAATTCTGTTTGACCCGGCCATGGCGCTGGAGACCTATAACACCGCAGTAAATCCTTTGCCCGAAATAGTAGGAATAAACAAGGTTTGCACAGAGTTACTAAAGTTACCGAAGACTGTGATTAGTGACGAACAACGAAAACAATACCAGCGGCTAATCACCGAGCTGCCAGAAATCCCAATGCGGGAAGTGGATGGAGAAAAATTACTGGCACCGGCGTATGCGTATAGCGGCAAGCAAAATATCGAGAATCCTGAGTTATATGCTGTGTTCCCCTATCGCAGGTTTGGTGTAGGGAAAGATAATATTGAATTGGGAATAAGAACATTTAACGCCCGCGAATCAAGAGAAAATCGTGGCTGGCAGCAACATTCCATAAAGGCCGCCTACCTGGGATTAACAGATGAGGCCGCAAAATTGATGGCCGAATATTTTAATGCAGGAACTACTGTTTATCGTTTTCCGACCATGTGGGGGCCCAACTATGACTGGGTTCCCGATCAGGATCATGGCAGCGTTGCAATGATAGCCCTGCAGCGTATGCTATTACAATACGAAGGGGATGAAATTTTTCTTTTTCCTGCCTGGCCTAAAGAATGGGACGTGGATTTTAAGTTGCATGCGCCACATAATACGGTTGTTGAAGGCATATTGAAAAACGGAGAGGTTACACAATTGAAAGTTACTCCGGAAGAACGGGGAAAAGACATCGTAAATAAGTTGAATAAATAAAAGAATTATGGAAAAAGTTAACAGCATAATCACCAGTCTGTTATTGATTGTAATGCTATCATGTAATTCCAGTCCAACCCAAATCTTTGTAGGACCCAATGGAAACGATACGAATGGTAAAGGCAGTATCGAAAAGCCTTATGCTTCATTAGAAAGGGCAAGAGAGGAAGTCAGAAAGTTAAAAAGCGAAGGGAAAACAGGCAATGGTATTCAGGTGAATCTTCGTGCAGGAGTTTATTACCGCACCGAAGCATTTACTCTAACGGAAGGAGACTCGGGAATTAGTGAAGAATTTCCGGTTGTTTATACTGCATACAACAATGAAGAAGTAGTAATTCATGGCGGTGTAAGTATTCCGGTCGGGAAAAAAAGCAATGCCATATCCCCAGATATACTATCAAGGTTTCAACCTGGTGTGAGGGATGAAATTATTGAAGTGGATTTACAGAAGGAAGGAATAACCAACTATGGAAAAATGCGCCCGGTAGGTTATTCAAGGCCCTTTGGCCCAACCTGGGCAGAGCTTTTTGTAAATGGTGAGCCCTACGAATTAGCGCGCTGGCCCAACGATTCAACCGTAAAAATGGGCAAAGTTATTGACAGAGGCTCTGTTCCGCGAAATGGTGATTTTTCAAACAGGGGAGGTGTTTTTCACTTCGATACTGATCGCCCTTTAAGCTGGCAATCTCATAATGATATCTGGATTTCGGGATATTTCGGAGCGGGCTGGGCTGAGGATGCAGTTGAATTGGCGGAAATTGACACGGATAATAAAACGTTCAAGACCAAACAAGCCTCTCTGTATGGTTTCATATCCGGGCAAAAATTCAGCCGCTGGT
>JAWLFL010000064.1:0-20084 GCA_041685605.1 Cyclobacterium sp.
AAAGGGCCGCCAGCCCCACCTATCCATCCAGCGAATGGGCTCAAAAATAAAGGTAGACAGTACGTACAAGTAATCCTCATTGGAAATTTTGAACCGCCCATGCATGGCGTTCATGCGGGCGATTGCGGCCCTACCTCGCTCGCTATCCATCCCATTTTCAAGAATTTCATACAGGATTAATTCGGTGTCGTCGTAGCGCTTACGAGTCCGGTGTACAAATTCTCCGGTGGCTACCAATAACAGGGATACGGAAGGAACGGCAAAGGTCCTGAAAAGCGCAAACTCCAATGCTTTTTCCATGTCCCAGGGAAAACAATGAAAGGTCAGCAGGTAAGCGATTCGTTCGTAATCCCGTTTCGGATCCAGACGGGCAATTTCCTTCGTGTACGATTTGAAATTCATCTTTGACGTAAATAACAGGAAGGCAAGTTAGCTGCTTTCCTGCAGGCATGAAAGCCGATAATCGGTAAATTGTAAAGGGAATTTGATTACGGGAAAAAAATTCCCTTATTTCCCACCAAAACTTCCGAATATGTATAAATTGCTTCAAACGCTGATCCTGATGGGAATCATTTTTCACACCTGGGCACAGGATTACCAAGCACCCGGTTATAAATTATACCACAGCCCCACCGAACAGACGTTGGAGATTTCGGACATCATTAGCCTTTCCGAACAGGCAGACGTAATCCTCTTTGGTGAAGAACACAACGATAGCCTGGCCCATGCCTTTCAGCGGCAGCTTTACGAGGGCTTACTTACTACCCGCCGGAAGGTGATTCTCTCCATGGAAATGTTTGAGCGGGACGTTCAGCTGGTCCTTAACGAATACCTGGCAGGCCTGATCAGCGAATCCAGCCTGATCAAAGAAGGCAAAGCCTGGAATAACTACGCAGATTACGCCCCTTTGGTGAACCTGGCTAAAAAAAACAACCAACAGGTGATTGCTGCAAATGTCCCGGCCCGGTACGCTAGCATGGTTAGTAGAAAAGGAATCGGAACCCTTAAACTCCTGGAAAAGAAAGCCAGTTCCTACTTCAGTATATTTGAGCCTCCTGGAGAAAACGACCCCTACCGCAAAAAATTCGATGCCGCCATGGGAGGCCATGGACATCACATGGGGCCCTCCGTTTTTCATGCGCAACTACTCCGGGATGCCACCATGGCGGAAAGTATCCTAAGGGCCTGGAAGAAAAATAGAAACAGTATTATTCTGCACCTAACCGGAAGATTTCACAGCGATGAGGGATTGGGAACGGTTTCCGAGCTCAGCAGCAGAAGGAAAAAACTTCGCCTGCTTACCCTATCCTGCTTTCCTGCGGAAGACTTCGCGGCACCCGACTGGGCGGCGTACCGGGACCTGGCCGAGATAATTATTCTTACCAATCCAAAAAGCACAAAAAATTTCTGAGCGGAAAACGGAGGTGAAAGGGTGGAATGGATGGCATAGAGGTTCCACTATTTTACAATCCAGTAATACTCAATAAAAAAGCAATAAAACATGAAAGCCACTGGCCTTCATGTTTTATTTATGCTTCTATTAATAACCTGGATTCTGTTCCAGGTTAGGGTTGATGTCAATTTCGGATTGGGGAAAGGGAAACAAATAATGTTTGGCAGGATCAAATTCCCTTCTTATACCAGACCCTGGTTCCACCAAGGTTGGTATGTATTCTTCAGCATATCTCCACCTTTTGATATCCCTGTATCGCATGCCTTCAAAGGCAAATTCCACCCTTCTTTCATTCCAGATCCTATCCCGCATTTCATCCTGACTTAAACCTTCGGGAAGAGCTGGCATATCGACCCCCGGGCGGGCTCTAACGGCGTTAACTGCGTTATAAACCGGCTGGGTCGGTCCGCTCAGTTCGTTGGTGGCCTCAGCAAAATTTAGCAGAACCTCTGCGTACCGGATCAATACCCAATCTTGCTCGCTTTTGGTGGAATAATCAATCGGCAGGGTTTCTACATTTCCCCCTTTGGCTGGCATCAGACCGGTCATGGAAACCCCATTATACGCAAATTCCACCACTTCACCTGAGGCGTTAACAGCCGGATCATTAAAATCCCGCATCGTCTTACCCAGCCGGGGATCCCTGTTTTCTTTCCAGTTATCGGGGTCATACAAGGGCGATTCAGCAATGGATAAACCATCGATGCATTCAAAAGCATCTCTCAATTCAGGTCTTGGATTCCATATGCCATGCCAGAGAATCCTGATATCCTGATTGCTGAAATTATCGGGATTAAGGTATTTGGTAGAAAACATGATCTCAGGGTTGTCATTCTGCCCTTCCGCCAGAAACATGTTTGCCCAATCTTCTTCAAAAAGGCTAAACTGACCGTCTGACATCACCTGAGATGCGGCTTGTGCGGCGGCAGCCCAGTCGGATTCAAATAGGTGTACCCGACTCTTCAGGGCCAGTGCAGAACCTCTTACGGCGTGTCCACTGGAACTGTAATCTGTATTGGGAAGACTCGCAATCGCTACCTCTAAATCAGCCAAAACCTGATCGATCACCTGTTCCCGGGAACTTTGAGCGACCTTGGCATCATCAGCGGATACCGGGGAGGTGTAAAGGGGCACTCCTCCGTAAAAGTCTGCCAGGGTAAAATAGAATAAAGCACGCAAAAAGAGCACTTCTCCCTTATAGCGGGTGACCCTTTCTACCGGCATGTCCACCCGGTCAACGTTCTCCAAAAAATAATTACAGGTAGCGATCCCCTGATAACAATGGTTGTAAACATTGGCCAGCAAGCCTCCTGAAACCGCTTCCATTATCCCCATGGCAAAAGTGCCCGTCGAGGCAGCTCCGAGACTCTGCCCACCTTCATTCGCATCCCCTGCCATAATTGCGAGAGAATAGACCCCTTCATGGTTAAAGGTATTGGTATTGAGTCTGGAATATACTCCTGCCAGGGCCAGGTCGGCATCCTTCTGGGAATTCCAAAAGGTGGGGCCTGAAATTTGCGTGGTAGGATTCCTTTCAAGAAAATCTGTACATGAAACAGAAAACAAAACGACCAGGCCTATCAGAAAATGATTGACTATCAGAAAATTTATATAGTTCTTCATGGTTATTGCTATTTTGATTAAAGAGAAACTTTAAGGCCTAATGTGTAACTGGTGATCTGTGGATAGGCCTGAAACCAATTGGTATTGGCTCTTTCAGGATCTGAACCCGGCCAGTCGGTGATGGTAAACAAATTGTCCCCTGACATGTAAACCCGGGAAAATTTCAACCCTAATTTTTCATTCAACCGAGCTGGTAAATTGTAGCCGATGGCCAGATTTTTCAATCTTAAATAAGAAGCATCTAATAACCAGTAAGAATTGCGTGTACCTGTCACAGGGGCATAGCCAGAAATATACATGGCAGGGTGTTCATTGGTAGATCCCTCCCCGGTCCACATATTTTCGATAAAATCCACTGGAGGGGGTGAACCCTGGATATAAGGCACCAATCCCCAGGATAATCCCTGGGTACTCTGCTTGTAGCCTTCCAAACCCTGGAAAAATGCATTTAAATCAAAATTTCTCCAGGAAAGATTGATGGTACTTCCGTAATGAAACCTGGGGTAAGCACCGTCCATGACTACCCGGTCATCCGCATTGATTACTCCGTCTCCATTTTGGTCTACAAATTTCAAATCACCAGGCTTGGGATTGAATTGGTGCTCGGGGCTGTTGGCAATTTCTTCTTCATTTTGGAAAATACCATCCCACTCCACCATGAAATGAGAATTAAAAGGTAATCCTTCCTGAATGGTAAAATTGCCGTAAACCGGAGAAAGAATCCGCAGCACTTCATTTCTGAAAGTGGAGAAATTGACACTTATATTATAGCCAAAATCACCAAACTGTCTGATGGACCCCAATTCCAGCTCCACACCAGTATTTCTCATTTTACCGTAATTAACCGTGGGTGGAGCTAGGCCCACACTTGCCGGAATGGGTACATTGTACAGAATATCGTCCGTGACCTTATCAAACCAATCGAAGGTAAAATTGATCAACCCTTCTTTCACAGAAAGGTCAAATCCAATGTCAGTCATGGTGGTGGTTTCCCAACGCAGGTTAGGGTCCACCAACCGGTTGACATAGGCCCCTGGGTGGGCGGTATTGAATGGATAAGAAGTAGTGGTCAAAACTTCCTGGTAGGGATATAATCCCACATTCTGATTACCCAATTGGCCCCAGGAGCCCCTGATTTTAAATTCATCTATCCAAAGGTTTTGTTGCAGAAATGGTTCCTGAGAAATTCTCCAGCCAGCAGACACAGAAGGGAACACTCCCCAGCGGTTATCCGGTGAAATCCTGGAGGTCCCATCATAGCGCACATTGGCTTCCAGTAGGTATTTCTCATTATAATCATACATGGCACGGCCAAAAAATGACCTGATGGCCCATTCCTCTGTAAAGCCTCCGGTAGTTTGGTCCAGCGGAGCACCACCATCCAGTTCTTTCAGTTCATTGGTTGGAAAATGGACCCGGGACCCTCTCAACTGCCTATTCAAACTGTATTCCTGGTTGTATCCGGCTAAAATATTGACATTATGGGTTTCATTAAACAAGCGCTTGTAGTTCAATGTGGAATAAAAAGTGGTCCACATCCCGGTATTCCAGGTTTCCCTGACCCCCAATTGCCAGGTGGAGTTATTGTGGGCATAGGAGCCATCCTTGAAAAAATAATTATCCACCGGCGTTTCATGGTTTTTCAGTGCACGGTTGTCGTAAGATACAGCTCCTTTGGTATACCAGGTCAGGTGCTCGGTGGGTTTGATCTCCACATAGAATTGGGGCAAAACGTTATAATTGATATCGGTTTGGATGCCACTGGCATCCTGAGCATCCGGATTTCTTACCGTCCATTCTCCAATATTGGAGCTGTACCTGGCCACGTATCCGGTAGACCCATCAGGCAAGGTCATGGTAGGTGTATAATTGGGACCTGCCCCATAGATGGCCAGGATCTGGTAATCAACGTTTCCATTATCCCAATTGCTGCGTTGAATATCCTTGTTAACCAGTTGAATGTCGCCGCCTACCGTGATCCAATCATTGATTTTGGAATCCACGGTTAATCTTGCATTGTATTTTTTGAATTCATACAGACTGGTCAAACCAGGTTGATCAAAATAGCCCAGAGATAATCCAACCGTTGTTTTTTCTGTGCCACCACTCACCCGAACCGATTGCATATTGGCAACCGCCGTATTGAAAGAATGATCTATCCAATCGAAATTAGGATAATTGATCGGATCGTTCGGATTGTTTCTGAAGGCATCAATCTCCTCCTGACTGAAATAGGGTGCCTGACCTCCAGCCCTTTGCCTTCCCTGGTTCCAATACATCATGTAATCGGCAGCATTGCTCAGCAACCTGGGCAACCGGGTAGGCTGATGCACCTGCACATTGCTGTGGATATCGATGCTGAGAGCACCTTCAGTGCCTCTCTTGGTGGTAATCAGAATGACGCCATTGGCAGCTCTGGCACCATATATGGCACTTGATGCCGCATCTTTCAGAACAGAGACCGATTCCACATCATTGGGATCTAAATTGGTCATGTCACCGGCGATACCATTGATGAGAACCAGAGGCTCACTACCGGCAGAACTAAATGTACCTAATCCTCTAATTCTTAGGGAATTGTTTTCGCTTCCAGGTTTTCCGGAATGGGAAGAAACCTGCAAACCGGCTACTTTTCCCTGCAAGAGCCCTGCCACATTGGTCAAAGGACGCTTGATGATTTCATCTGCCCCCACCGTAGCTACTGACCCGGTCATATTGGCCTTTTTCTGGGTACCATAGCCCACCACTACCACTTCGTCCAGGGAGGCCAGGTCTTCTGCCAATACCACATCAATGGTACTTTGGTTGCCTACCTGTATGGTTTGAGATGTAAATCCAATGAAAGAAAATACCAGCTCAGCATTGTCCGGAACCGTAATGGAATACTTACCATCCAGATTGGTAACAGTACCCCTATTGGTGCCCAGAACGGTTACGGTAACCCCCGGGAGGGGAACCTCATTTTCGTCTGTAACGGTACCTGATACCGCAATATCCATATTTGCGCCTATTCCCGGTGGAATCGCCCCATGGGCCCATGTGCATCCAATAAATAATAAGTGAAGCAGCAGCAATGACAGCATTTTTAACTGCAAATCTAATTGCCAGAATACAGTTGTTTTCATGATTTTTGTGGGTTTAGGTTGATGTTAATTTTGAAATCCCAGCCAAAGCACCCCAGATTTGATTTCAGCCGGAAACGCCGAAATGAAATACCAAGGCATCCTTGCTCAGATCGAATTCATTTGATTATTCGGAACGTTAAAATGGGACTGCGGGATAAACGAAGCCGTCGGTCTTATGTAAATCCCAGCTGTATAGGTTTGATCAGAATTAATTTTGTTCCGATATATTAAAGTAAAAAATATTTAACACATTTAACAATCATTAACTCAATCATTTATTACGTAATTATCAATAATCCAAATTAAATATTATTTTTTATACGTATTAAAAAATAACATACTTACTTTTTAATATTATTTTGTTTTTTTTAATATAAAATAACAATAATTATATGATTACCATTTATAAAAATATTTTTGATTATCATTTAATGAAATGGCCTGTATATAAATTTTTAACAGCTATCGATTCCGAGCATTGGTGCGGCTGCAGGATCCGTTGTGAAGTTGACCCAATAGTTTTGACCGGAAAATACCAGATCCTTCCATTTATTACTTCAATGAAATAACCTCCCAATCCCTGATCTATCATGGCGAGAAGCTGGAAAGCAGCAACTATCGACCCGACCAGTACGGCAAGCTGATCTACCGCTACAGCCAGGTGATCCGGGACATGCCCTCCCACCTCATCATTCATGCGGGAGGGGTGTTGATATCCCATAAGCCCATCCATTACTATACCGCCACCCAGCTGCCGCCAAAAGGGTTCCCCATTTCCCAATTCGACAAGCATGTGGCGGAGGACATCGGCCTGCACAAATTTGATATCCTCAGCCAACGGGGACTGGGACAAATCAAGAGCAGCCTGGAAACCATCCATCAAAACCAGGGCAAAGAAGTGGACATCCGCCAGGTGGCGTCCTTCAAAAAAGACCCAAAAATCAAGCAGCACCTGCGGAAGGGGCGTACCGTAGGTGCCTTCTACGTAGAATCTCCGGCCATGCGCATGCTACTAGCCAAATTGAAAGCGGACGAGTACCTGGAACTGGTAGCTGCCAGTTCCATCATCCGGCCGGGTGTGGCCCGATCCGGTATGATGCGGGAATACATCCTCCGCCACGTAGACCCTAGTAGAAGAAAGGTGGCCCATCCGGTGCTTCAGGACATCATGCCCGAGACCTACGGCATCATGGTATACCAGGAAGACGTGATCAAGGTGGCTCATTACTTTGCGGGGCTTTCCCTGAGCGAGGCCGACGTACTGCGAAGGGGCATGAGCGGCAAGTCCCGCTCCAAAGACGAATTCCAGCGGGTAAAAGACCGCTTTTTTACCAACTGCAGAAAAAAAGGGCGTGAGCCAAAAGTGGCGGAAGCGGTCTGGCATCAGATTGAAAGCTTTGCCGGTTACTCCTTTGCCAAGGGCCATTCTGCTTCCTTTGCCGTAGAAAGCTACCAAAGCCTTTATCTAAAGGCCCATTACCCCCTGGAATTTATGGTGGGGGTCATCAATAATTTCGGGGGCTTTTATCATACCGAGTTTTACATTCACGAACTCCGGATGAATGGAGCCGATGTACAAGCTCCGCACATCAATGAAAGCGAAAACCTGACCCGCATCCGGGGCAAAACCGTCTACCTGGGCTTTGTGCATATGAAATTTATCCAAAAAGAAACCATTGCCCAAATTATGCAGGAAAGACAGCAGGGAGGAAGATTTACCAGCCTGGTGGACTTTGTCTCCCGCATGGACATCAGCCTGGAGCAATTGCTGATCCTGGTACGGATCGGCTGTTTCCGCTTTACGGGCAAAAGCAAGCAGGAAACCCTCTGGGAGGCACATTTTATCCTGCACCGCAAAAAAAAAACGGCAGGAGGAAGTCAGCGGCTGTTTGCACAGGCGGGCTTCCGGGAGCTGCAGCCTCCTGTTCTGGAAGCGGCGGATGTAAGGCAGGAGATCATTGACCAGATTGAAATCCTGGAATTCCCGCTGGAATCCCCCTTCCTCCTGGTAAAAGACCAACAAGTCCGTGGCATTGCAGCCAGGGAAATGGCGCAGTTTCTGGGCAAACGGGTACAACTGGTCGGCTACCTGGTTACCGTCAAATACACCCGGACGGTGAAGGGGGAAGTGATGAACTTCGGCACCTTTATTGACCGGGAAGGGCGCTGGATCGATACGGTGCATTTCCCCCTGGTGGTGAAAAAGACACCCTTCAAAGGCCGCGGCATCTACCTGATCAAGGGAAGGGTCACCGAGGAATTCGGCTTCTACAGTGTGGAAGTCAGCAGCTGTGAGCGGATGGCGTACTGGAATGCGGATGATTGATTTTGTGGGACATAAATCACAAGCCTTTCCTCTATCCATCTTTCGGTAGGATCGAAACTTCCCTGAAATAAATCAATCCTGCTTAAATTGGTTCAAAACGAATTTATTAATATATTGGTAGTTATATTGTCTGATTAGGAAAAAATCGTTTGTGGGCCAGGCAAAACGTTAACTTATTAGATCAGGAGCCCGAATTTTTCACCATCTTTCAGGTAGCGTTGGTCGCACAATAAATGTCATCGTAGAATAATGCATTTTGTTGCTATACTACCAAGTATAAAGTCAAAGCCTGAATGATGAAGTGAATTTTTTTGATATAGGTCATAATCACGCACTTAAATTTGAATATTTTTCGTTAATTTAAAGGACTTAAATTTTGATTGAATATGGAAAAGAGCGGTATAGACATGGCGGAAAATATATTTCGGATGGTTAAGAATTTGAGTGCTGAAGAAAAACTTGAATTGATTAGCAAGATTACTGACTCTCTTAAAAAGACAAAAAAAGAGGTAAAGGATGATTCATGGAAAAAACTATTTGGCGCATGGGAATCTGAAGAAAGTGCAGAAGAAATAATTGAAGATATTAGAGCAAGTAGGTACACTAACAGGCAGATTGAGGATTTGTAATGGCTTTTTTGTTAGATACAAATATCTGCATCTATTTCCTTAAAGGCAGATATGGCCTTGTTGAGAAATTTGAAAACATAGGATTTGAAAATCTGTTCATTTCAGAGATTACCGTTGCGGAATTAAAATACGGAGTTGAAAAAAGCACTACTCCTGATAAGAATAGGCCTGTTATAAACGAACTGATTGACAATTTTAAGCAACTTCCAATTTATGGAGCTTTGGATGTTTACGCAAAGGAAAAAGCCCGACTTATAAAAGAAGGAAATATAGTTGATGATTTGGACCTTTTGATTGGAGCAACTGCTATTGAAAACAACATGATTTTAGTGACTAATAATGAAAAGCACTTTGCCCGCCTGCAAAATATCAAAGTTGAAAACTGGACAAAATATTAAAAGCATTTTATGATGGTGTCCTTACTACAAAAGAATATGGCCAATCCCACCAAATGTCATTACCATTTTTAAAACTATTCGATTATTAAATGAAATTGAGCCTGACTGAGGCAGACAGGCATGACAAGAACGTCAATGGTAGACCTAACATTTTAAAAAACGCAGAAATCGGGATGACGGTGGATTTTCGACGAGGGTTATCATGTTGAAAATCAAATACTTAATAAATACGTCATCGGTAGGAATGTTTGTCAAGCAGCCCGGATTCTGGGAGCTACAGCCACCTGTGCTGGAGGCTGCCGATATTTGGCAGGAAATCATCAAGAAAGATCCCAACAGCATACTTCCTTCGGTGGGTCCGCAACTTCCCAAAAATAAATCAATCCGGGTTAAATTGGTTCAAAACGAATTTATTAATATATTGAAAACTATAGGGTCTACTTATGAAAAACGTTTTGATAATCCTTTTCCAGCTATGGCTGCTCCATTGTCTCATTTCCTGTGGTCCCACCACCAGAGATACGGCAGCGGTTAATTCCTACACGTTAGAAATAGTAGACTCGGTAAAGGTGGATTTTCTGGGAAATCCACAACTTATTGCGGTCCATTCCGCTAAGGACTTATTTATTTTCCATGAGTACCGGCAAAACAAACTGATCCTGACGGATCGAAAGGGTGAGCTCCTTTCCACCTTCGACCACCCGAGCGACGCCCCCACCTCTTATGGCAATACCGCTTGTGCCGCTACTTTTGTAGGAGACCATATTGCCGTATTGGGGCCACAAAAATTGGTGTTTTATGACCTCGATTTTAATTTTATCAAGAGCCATCAAAAACCTTATGCGGGCAAAGGAATGCTTTACTCTGGATATGACCATCTACAGAAGGCCGAGGTAAACGACGAAATCTATTTGGTTGCTTTTACGGGTGGTCCCCAACATCCCGCTGCTACCAATCAGGAAGCCTATTATACCCATTTCAACACGTTTGACCTGATCCATACTAATACCGGAGGTTTCACACCCATTACGCCCCTGCATCCCAAAAGCAGGTACATTCAGGGGGAGGCTTTTAATTTTATTCGGCCGGTGTTTCAGGTAAATGAAGACCTGATCCAATTTGTTTTTGCCACAGACACTTTGTTTCATACCTATGATCTGAGCCGACAGGGGAATGAGTTGTCCATCGAAGGCATTCCCTTTGATAAGTTTATTCTCAATCCCGGATACCCTCTTGGGGGAAGGGAAGATTATGACACCCCAAAACCTACCGAAGGTTCGATAAGAGGTTATTTTAACATCAATAAAAAAGATTTGATCCTCTACCAGTCTGGTCTGCCTCTTGAAGATAAGCCTGCACAGGGAACGCCCCGGGAGGTATGGAACGAAATTAACGCAAGGTTGAATCCCTTGAAATTTCTGGTAAGAGAAGCGGAAGGGGTATACAGTAAAGTAGGCTACTGCCCGCCACTTTTCACCCCTACCCATGTGGATGAAAAAAATCGTTTGTGGGCACGACAAAACGTTGAGATTTTGGATCAGGAGCCTGAATTTTTCACCTTCTATCAGGTAGAACTGGTCACACAGTAATACGCATTATGGGAAGAGGTAGGTTAATTCCTACAAAAACCTACCGGTAAATTGCCCCGGTTTAGTTGCCCGGGGTTTCAACCCCGGGATAAAAAATCACACAGCCCCACCAGTTTTTGCCGGGGAAGCCACCCTATCGTCCAAGGCCTCTCGCCAAAACCCATAGCTGGATGGTTTGGACTCTCTGGCTTTTAATTAATTTACCGCGAAAAACAGGCAATGAGCTACTAATTGGATCCTGAAGGTATGTTCTCCATCCCTCGCAGGTGCCAAAATTAACTATAACAATTTTTTTTAATGCCTGTGAATTACCATCGCTTCATTTTCCTTTTCCCATAATTGCTTGATTCTGGATAAATAAGCCTCTACGCAAGCTTCCAATTCAAAAAAATCATTGAAATCTGTAACCCTCAATTTTTCTTTAAAACTGATTAGCAATTCCTGTAGAGTTGAGGCATCAAAATCGCTTTGCACACCTTGATAAAATTCGGGATAGTAATATCCGTATCCGATTTTCATAGCACTTCGGATAACCCCTGCCACTTTGCCATAGATATAATTATTTATCCCCAGCCCTTGATTTCTATCCAATGGAAATCCAGTTTTGCTGCGTTCAATTTCTTTCAGCAAGATATCCAAGACATCGACCAAATTTCTTTTAACTATAGCGACTCCATTCTTGCCCAGTTCAGAAATGATTTCAAATTTAAGAACTTCCATTTGCGCTCGATTCTCCTTCTTTTTGAGTATCAATCTCTCTGAATCTCCGTCATTCTCAATGTAAGGATAGGCTGAACTCTCTTTTAAGTCGCGATATTGTGAGATTTTATTAAAAACTTCATTTTCCATCACATATCCTGATTTATACTTTCAATATCAATTATTTTTTGAATCAATCGGCCTTTCTCAACTTCACTGATGGAAAAAGACCCAATTAATCTTATCGCTTTTACAATATCGGAATTTTTTTCCACAATGATATAACGCAAATCATCAACGGTAAAATTCAAAAAATCTGGATTTAAATGATATTTTTTATTAATTTCATCTCTAGTTTTTTTGCTATTTGAAGGTGAAAATTTGTTACTGGTTGAACTGGGAACCCACCTCCATTCCCGTTCCAGGTAATAATTTGCTTTTTTTGCTGCCGAGACTTGGTATTTTTTAATAAATCCAATCAAGTTTCTCTGACTTGTTTTTATTTTTTGTAATGAAAAATAAATATTTTCCGCTTCTGGTAAATATACAGACTCTTGCATTTCATTTAATTTCTCAATTTCATGAAAAATCGATGTTGTTTCCTCGGTTAACGTTTCAATGTATGGCGCAATCAAAGAGTTATCTGTTCTATACATGATCGGATTTATCCCATTCTTTATTCCCCAAACTTTTTTGAATCCAAGACCAAAACCACCATATATTTCTGTATGGTTATCAGAAACATTTTTAAGCGGAATATCACAAAAACAAACCATTGGTATTGCCAGGAATTGCTCATCAGGGTAAAACCCTCTGATATCCTCAATATTATATGATGCACGCAGCCTCTGGCTTTCAAGAATAATCTGAAGGGTTTTTAAATCATTTGTAAAATGAAACAAGCTACCTGCTATCATATTTAACCAATCAATGCAACATTAAAAACTGAAAATAAGTATTAAAACAGGTTTTTTCAAGATTAAATAGTGAATAATTTTGTTCCGGCATAATATCTCTTCAAGTCCGCTTCGTTACCTCTTGCTCCTGCATCCACTACCAAACCTATGTTGCCTTACCTTTCACTCGGAATTTTATATCTGGTCTCTCTTCGGCTGACTTGCCTACCCCCTTTCTTTGTTACATGATATCAATTCCACAAAAAGTCCTTACTTTTATGGGAACCATTTGAGTTTGATATGAAATATTATCCATTCTTTTTCATTTTTTCAGCCATTGCTTTTTGTAGCTGCCAAGAGCCACCATCACCGGAACCTATTCCCGCTTTTGACCTTTATTTTCCGCCTCTCCAATCGGGAAATTGGGAAACTACCAGTTTGGGATTGGAGGAAGAAAAGGTACAGGAGCTGGAGCAATTGCTCGCCCAAAACGGCACCAGGGCTTTTATCCTGCTGAAGGATGGAAAGATAGCACTGGAGTACTACTTTGGCAACAGGCTGGCCGGTAATCAACCCTTCCAGGAAAACTCAGCCTGGTACTGGGCTTCGGCGGGAAAAACACTAACCGCAACATTGGTGGGCATCGCTCAGGAGGAAGGGCACCTTTCCCTGGACCAGCCCACCTCTGAAACCCTGGGACCCGGATGGAGCAGCCTGCCGCCTGAAAAGGAAAATCTCATCCAAATCCGGCACCACCTGAGCATGACCACCGGGCTGGATGAGGGTGTAAGTAACCCCGATGATTATACTGCCGAAAACCTTCGCTACCTGGCTGATCCCGGACAGCGCTGGGCCTATCACAATGCGCCTTATACTATTTTAGACGAGGTCCTTGAAGGAGCTACCGGATCGGATATCGCCACCTACTTTCAACAAAAAATAGGATCAAAAATAGGCATGACCGGGTTTTGGCAGGGAATTGGCCATAACCGGGTCTTTTTCAGCGATGCCCGGTCCATGGCCCGTTTTGGGCTGCTGGTATTGGCGGAAGGAAAATGGGAAAACCAAGAAATCATCGGCGACCGGCACTACCTTCAGGCCATGGTGACTCCCTCTCAAACCTTGAACGAAAGCTATGGCTACCTTTGGTGGCTGAATGGCCAGGAAAGCTATATGCTTCCCGGGATTCAAAATCCCCTTCCGGGAAGTTTTATTCCCAATGGCCCCTCGGATATGGTTTGTGGCATGGGCAGGGATGGGCAATTCCTGTGTGTGGTTCCTTCCGAAAAGCTGGTATTGGTGCGGCTGGGCGAAAATCCGGATCAAAGCCTGATCCCTTTCCGGTTTTTAGACACTATATGGGAAGTACTCAGTGATTAGGTAAATGCTTGGTGACATTCTAAAGCGGAACGAACTGTTTAAAGACAATTATAAACCTATGAAACAGCTTAGTTCTAAGCAATGCATTTTTGGATTGAAGGCTTGCTATTTATTCCTTTTCGGTTTTTTAGAAGGGTGACCCCTCTAGGTGTAGGTGCAACTGCACCCTTCTACCAATACCAATTTGTAATTGGAAAATGGACGAAATCACCACTAATCCACCCCTATCAAACCTACCAATTCAGCATCATTCTTTGCACTTGAACACCTAATAGCTTCCGGTTTTTCCAAGATTCCTGCCCGTACCGGATTCTAATCAATATAAAACATGCTCCTTTCGATCATTTCAGTTCGATAAAGTTCAATGGCATGGTTTTCATGTGTACTTTTTCAAATCTTGGCCAGACACTGTTTAAAATTTTGGACATCTGTTTACCTAGAAATTCTTTAGTAAGCCATTGCAAATGGCTTGTAATGGATTACGATTTTAAAGGAGGTTAGGAATAATAGGGTGTAGCGGATTTTACACCCAGTCGGGGCTTTTACAAGCCCCTCATTCCCTTTTTCCGGGCCTTGTGGCAGGTAGACATAGAACGTTTCGCCCCTTTGGACAACCATAAAGATAGTTTTTTTCTTTCAGTTGAAAAGTTTTCAGTTTAAAAAAGAAGGGGAGCGTATATTTCTACTTTTAATGACTTTCCCTAAAAGGAAAGGAAGTAAAAGAAAGCCCTGATCTGGCCAATATGGACAAAATTGCTGTTTGACTATTTTTGAAGATGAACGCCCTTTTGCTGTAAATCGCATCGCTAAACCGGAACTTGGTCCGAAGCCATTGAGCAGAAAGTATATATTTCTTGATCGGCTATTGCCTTTTCAGTGGCCTTTGTCTGGAAGAACGGACGTTGATCAGTTCTATTTGCCCCTTCCGTGGCCTGATACGGTAGGTTAAAATGGTGTGCTTGTTGATCGGCCCCCGGTGGACATGTTTTTGCTTTTTTGTGCCCGCCAGCATTTCGGGATACTGACCGAGCAATTCAAAAAATTCATAGGACTGACGGACAAAGTCTTGGATTTCCTTTTCTGTAAAATGGGTCTCCAGGTACTCGATTATCCTGGCGTAACCTGCTTGGGCACGCCTGGTCCAAACGATTTCTAAAGCCATTTTTTATACTTCTCCATGGCCTCCTCATGGGGAACCACCTCACCCCTGTCCGCCTGGGCAAGCCCCTCTTCTATTTCGGACCGCTCTTCAGCACTGATACCGTCCCACCAGTCCACTTCTTTCCTTTTTTTCAAAGTAATGAACTCATTGAGTATCTCGGTATCATTTAGCCCCGCAAGCCATTCGATCAAGCGTAATTTCTCTGTCTGGATGTCCATAATACTGCCTTTTTCCAAAGATAACATTTTTCGTCCTTTTTTAAGTTTCACATTTGTTTTCAACCCAACGGATGAAATTTCTGCGCCGCGGCCTTGAGTTCCTCCATTCCCGTTTGTTTGTATTTCTCCGTAGCCGACGGGTATTTATGACCGGCAAACACCTGGACTATTCTCAGGTCGCGCCCCGACCTTAAAAGGTTCGTGATGACCCTTTGCCTGATCGTCCGGCAGGTGAGCCTCCGGGATGCATAAAGACGTTTAAAGTTCCTTGTGACCTGCTTGGTAATATCTTCCGCAGTTACCGGGTGCTGACGGCTGCCGATCAGTAGTGCTTCTCTTTCATTGTCCTTTAAGAGTTCCGGCCTGACCTGGCTGAGGTACTCATGAAAAAGCATGATCTGTTTGGGTTTCTGCTGCAATTCCCTGCTGTTGGTCTTGGGCGTCCCTTTGATGTACACACTTCCCCCGGCCAGGTTCATATCGGTGATTTTCAGCTGTTCCAGTTCGGCCGGTAACAGCCCGTGGTAAACCAAAAGGCCCATCAGCACCCGGTTCCGACTCACCAGTAAAGCGTACCGTTCTTTCCGGGCCAGCAGCTTTTCCAGTTCTTACGGGGTAAAGAGGTACTATAGCTGTATGTCCCTGCCCTGACTGTTCCACAGCCTGACCGATCTGGACGGTTTGTCCTTTCTTTTGCCGCTGGCATGCAGGTAACCATAATAGGCTTTGATGCTGCAAAGTATCCGGTTGCGTGTGGCCGGGTTACCGTAGCGCTTGCGCAAAGCCCAGAGGTAATTGGCGATGTCCTTGTGCATAGCCTTCGCTGGGTGCAACTACACCCTTCTATCAATACCAATTTGTAATTGGAAATTGGACGGAATCACCAATAATCCACCGCTATCAAACCTACCAATCCAGTATAATTCCTTGCACCTGAACACCTACAAGCTCCCGATTTCTCTAGGATTCCTGCCCGTATCGGATTTTCATGAAAATAAAATTTGCTCCATTCGATCATTTCGGTTCGATAAAGTTCAATGGCATGGTTTTCATGTGTACTTTTTCAAATCTTGGCCAGACACTGTTTAAAATTTTGGACATCTGTTTACCTAGAAATTCTTTAGTAAGCCATTGCAAATGGCTTGTAATGGATGACGATTTTAAAGGAGGTTAGGAATAATAGGGTGTAGCGGATTGTTGATTGATCGTTACCGGTTCCCTTTGAGCATTTTATCGGGATGTTGGTGGGTGTCAATTATATCCGTCACTATGACCCGTTTTTCGTCTATCAGATAAATAATTTTAAAGTGGGATTCTACCAATAGATAGCGATGGCCCTGATCGAGGGATTTTAACATTTCTTCTTTCTGCCCTCTTTCCGGGTTGTCCGATAAACTCTTGGCTTTTCCAAGTATTGTCTTTCGTACGTTTATGGCATAAGAATCTAATTCCAAACTTCTGTAGTGTTTACAAATTTCTTTCAATGATTCTTTGGCTGGCTCGGTGATTAAAACATTCATCCTACTTACCAGTTTTCCGATTCCTTTTCCATATCCTCAATACTGATCACCCTTCCTTCTTTGATGGCTTTATTTGAGTCCCTTGCCCTGGCTACCAATTCTGACCTGGTAATGGGGCCGCCGCCCGGTTTATAACCGGCTATTGGTTCTTTCTGGGAACTCAATATATCTTTAATCTGATGTATTATCTCTATATCTTCCAGTCTTGCCAGCTGTTCTATCAGGTATAGTTTTTCTGCTTTGATGTCCATTCCTCTATCATGTATTGTCCTCATAAAGTTAACGTTTTTTTGGGATTTGTGGGTTTCATTTCAAAGGATGATTTTTAAACACCACCCTTTTCAGCTCTTCCAGCTGTGCCTGCTTGTATCTTTCCGTTGGGCTCGGGTATTTGTGAACAGCAAACACCTGGACGACCCTCAGGTACTTACCTGCCTTGAGAAGGTTGGGATAACACTTTGCCGTATCGTCCGGCAGTTTATCTTTCTGGGGCCGTAAGGCCACCGTGGGCCCTTTTGACCTGTTAGGTGATATCCTTTTTGGTTAGTGCGCTGCCCCGCCGCCCCGACCAGCACCCTTAGAAAGGAAAAAAACTGGGCTCAGGGAGACGTTTCGCAGCAGATCGGTGCATCCCGGAAGATTATCGGAAAGTATTAACGTAACGAAAACCTTCACTCTATCGAGATGGTAGCTTCGCTGGGAGTTTAAAACCCTTCTATCAATACCAATTTCTAATTGGAAATTGGACGGAATCACCAATAACCCACCCCAATAAAACCTACCTAATACAGTATAATTCCTTGCATCTGAACACCTACAAGCTTCCGATTTATCAACGATTCATGCCCGTACCGGATTCTCATGAATATAAAACATGCTCCATTCGATCATTTCGGTTCGATAAATTTCAATCGCATAGTTTTCATGTTTCCTTTTTCAAACCTCAGCCAAACACTGTTCAAAATTTTGGACACTTGTTTACGAAGAGGTTCTTTAGTGAGCCATTGCAAATGCTTTATAATAGATTAGAATTTTAAAGGAGGTTAGGAATAACACGGTGTAGCGGATTTTACACCCAGTCGGGGCTTTTACAAGCCCCTCATTCCTTTTTTCCGGGCCTTGCGGCAGGTAAACAGAGAACGTTTCGCCCCTTTGGACAACCATAAAGACAGTTTTTTCTTTTTCAGTTGAAAAATTTCAATTGAACATTTATCTGCCGATAGGCATGAAAAAGAAGGTGTATCCGAGTGTCTTTTCGGAACGGCTCCCCATTCCTGCAAAATAAAATAATCAGGCAGGTTCTTTGTCGACCCTATCCCGGATCGCTTCAGCCACAAAATTGTTCAGGGAGGTTTTGGCCTCCATGGCCAATAGAGCAGCCCTTTGGTGCAATGTGGCCGGTATCCTTACATTGAAACTCCCCTTAAACGGCTTCTCAGGTGATTTCCCTCCTTCCTTACAATCAGCCAGATAAGCATCAATGGCTTCTCTAAAATCCGCTTCCAGATGTTTTCCAGTCTCTCCTTCGTAGGAGATCAGCCCCCTGATTCCCAACACTTTGCCAAAGAGCAGACTGTCCTGGGGACTGTACTCAATGCTGCCCGTATAACCTTTGTATTCCAGATATTTCATATGATTATAATTTGTTTTTTAAAGGCCATATGGAATCTCGCACCTGCCTACCGGCAGGCAGGTGCTTTATAATCATTCTTTTTGTGACGTTTTTCGCCATGCCTGTCTGTCGCAGGCAGACTCGATTTCATAACTCCAATAGTTCTCTGACCTGTTTCATTTGGTATTGCTTCATAATCCCGCTTGGGTGGGGCTTGTGGAGCATGACAGGTACCCCTTCACCGTTCTCGAATTTAACCCTCGAACCGGAGGTCTTGCCTTTCTTTACTTCCTCAAAAGCAAAGAATCCAAGCAGTTTTACCATCTCCTCATAATGAAAGTCAGATGGTATGCCCAAAAACCTGGCGATCAGTTTTTCCTTCTTGGACATAAACTTAAAGTAACTGTATTTAGTTGCATTTTCCAAACTTTTTAATCCTAACCCAGTGGGGTGTAGCAGATTCTACACCCAGTCGGGACGTGTTCTCATCCAGTCGCTGTAAAAAAAGACAAGGTCTTTCATTAAAGCATTAGTGCTAACTTTTAAATGGTACGGGCAAAAAAATACCCCCGACCACACACCCACCAAGGCTTTTGCTACTAAGTCCCAGTATTTGATTTTGACCAAAATTATTATTCAATTTCTCTCCACTCCATGACATTAGTCACTAAATATGTTGAAAGAAAATTGTATTCATAATTCACTCCCTCATTTTTAATTTTATACTTCATGAAATCCTCACAACCAAGGAAAACTGGAGTTTTTTGATAAACTTGTCCAATATTCACTACTACTGCTTTCAAGTAAAACCTTTTATAATAGAGTCCGCAATATGGATTAAAATCAGTATCACTGTATCCAGAATGTGTCCAGAAAATTTCTTTCAAACGAGATTGGAGAGGGGTTATCGTAATTGGGTTAAAATCCAATGACGGATAATTTTCTTTCACCTTCGTTAATTTATTTAAATCAATAATATAATAGCCTTTTTTATAATTATTTATACTAACTGATACACTCCCATCGATCATACCACCAACTTTGGTCACAGCATCCTCTCCTGCAATATATGATTCAACATAACTTTCATATAGATAAATTCCATCTAAAGTATCATAGCTAATTTCAGTTTGAGTCTCAATTTCTTGAGATTCAATTAATCCACCTTCTATTCTTTGATTCAATGTTTTACTTTTGGAACAAGAAAATGGTAGAATAATTATAAGTAAAAATAAAATATTGTTAATTTTCATTATGCTCCAACCTCCCCATTTTTAAATTCTTATTTAATATTGCTTTTGTGTCTTTTTGAATTGGGTAAATATTGCCAGGTATATTGCTTTCCAGTGTAGGAGTAGTAGGATATATTGCTTGACCACGATTATCCTGACGATGCAACTCCCCAGCCATATTATGGATACCTACCTCATGAACAATTACTTCTTCAGGTGAAA
>JAWLFL010000065.1:0-19951 GCA_041685605.1 Cyclobacterium sp.
CTAGTCCAATAGAATTGTTCTGGTCTATGTTTAAGTGTAAATGGGGAAGGTCTTAGGTTTTTCAATTTATCAATCACATCATCGTAATAACCAGGCTTGTATGAGTCTTTGGGGTGAGGAATTGACATTTCTTGTAGTTTATCACTAGTCCAATCTCGAGTATCACGTAAAACAATAGTATCCGATAACAGAAACAACTTTTTAGATAAGATTTCAAATCGGTTAAAGTCAGAAATGCTAACCATTACCTTATATCCGTCTTCATTCACAAGTGCTGCTGAAAGAGCATCTGTGTTTGCTTTATACCAGAACTCAATTAAACCTTCTAATTCTTGAGGGTCTTGTTCTATAAAATCAAATAGGTCTTGCTGGATTCGTGATAACATTTTTTAAGTTTTTATTGCAGGTAACTTGTTTATTTTTACTACTTTATGGTCATTATAGGCTATATGTTGCTGGCTTGTGACTAGTTTATCGTTCTTATTTTGAAACTAAATACATCAAAGATCGTCAAATGGTGAACGGATTTCTGTTATCTTTTTTTTGCTGACATGCGTGTAAATCTCCGTGGTACGACTGCTGTTGTGGCCCAAAATCTCTTGAATATAACGCAAATCTGTCCCATTTTCCAATAAATGAGTGGCATAACTGTGTCTTAACCAATGTAATGTAACCGGCTTCTTAATTTTCACCTTCACTAACGCTTGCTTTAACACCTGCTGAAGACTTGTTCCACTGTAAGGCATACCCTCAAACTGGCCTTCAAACAACCATTCCTTGGGCCTTTCATATTTATAATATTCCCTTAATAAATCAACAATTTTCATGGACAAAGGTACTACCCTGTCCTTCTTTCCTTTCCCCTGCCTCACGATCAGTAAACTCCGCTGGGTATTTAAATCTGTTAACTTTAAATGAAGCAATTCATTTCTTCTTAAGCCACAGGCATACAACAATGAGAGCATGGCCCGGTGCTTGATGTTTTTATGGGCCGTCAATATCGCTTTTACCTCCTCTTTGCTCAAAACATTGGGAAGTAACTTCGGTTGTTTAGGCCGATGAATTAAATCAGGGTCAAGCCGTTTATCTTCCCGAATTAGGAAAAAAAGCTTTATGGCATTGATTACCTGGCTTTGATAACTGGCAGAAAAACTCCTGTGGATGATGTAGTGCGTATTGAAATACTCCAGGTCTTCATTTCCGATTTTACGCAGCTCCTTATTGTCCAAAAATTTGAAAAATAAAACCAACGCTCCTTTATAGGTTTTGATGGTACTTTCTGCATAACGCTTATTCCTCATCCACTCGGTAAAGGATTTTACTTCTTTTTCTGTCTTACTATCCAATTCGATGGTGTTTGGAAAATCTCTGGCGAGTTCAATAGTTTTAAGTTGTGAATAATCCAACCAGACCTTGCCGCGGAAAAACGGCAACAAAGCATCCAATTGATCCTCCCGATAGGGTACCCACCAGGCCTTGTGCTTTCGGGACCACTGACATTCCGGGTAGGTTTTTACCAGCTCCTTTAAAGCAAAATCATAGGGAAAATCCAGACAAATTACCGGTAATCCCTCAAAAACAGCGTTTTTCAATACAACAGTTTTCATCGGTATAAAAAATGTACCAACAATATAATGGAAATTTTTGAGTTTGAAAAAAAACACCCTGCCTTTGCTTTTACCCCTTTTACTTTGAAAAAGACCGTACAATACGGAGTTACCGGTTTCCAGGGATTTGGCCTATTCTTTGGGTTCCACTACCTCCAGGGTATAATTCAATTCCGAAGCAAGGGGTTTTTCCTCCGGACCCAATAAATGCAGTCTGCCCTCCTTGTCCTGCCGGAAGCTTTTTAAAGCCACACTGTTTTCATCCAGCAGGCGTATGGCCATGGCACCAGGTTCGTTTTCCAGGCCGTAGACCACTTCGTAAATCCCCTTGCTGACAAACTCCCGGTCCCCGTCTTCGGTACCCAGGTAGGTTTCGGTCAGTTCATACGCGCGCTCCTTCTTATCGGGACTGTTTTCGAGTTTGAGTACCGTCCGGATCCCCTCGCAGTCTGCACAGGGGAGAAGGCCTTCGTAATGCATCCAGGTGGAAAAGGTGTTGTCCAATACCAGTTCTTCCCGGTTTACCATTTCCTCTTCAGTTTCTCCCTCGTATCGGCTTTCTTCGGTAGGAGCGTCACAGGAAATTGCTCCCGCAAACAGAAGGATGTATGCCAGCTTTCTCATAAGTCGCTTTTTTTGTGTTGAATCCATTTCGGCAGTTCCTGAAGGATTTCCCGGATCATGGCAGGCAGCTCGTAATCCGGGGACCAGTCCCAATCCCTTCTTGCCTCCAGGTCGTCAATGGACTGCGGCCAGCCATCTGCGATGGTTTGCCGGTAATCCGGTTCGTAAGTTATGTTAAATTCCGGAAAGTAGGGTAGGATTCCCTGATACAATTCCTCTGGGGTGAAGCTCATGGCCGCCAGGTTGTAGCTGGAGCGGATGCTAATCCTATCCTTGGGGGCCTGCATCAGCGCAATGCTAGCCTTGATGGCATCGGGCATGTACATCATGGGCAGACGGGTGTCCTTTTTCAGAAAAGACCGAAACGATTTGCCGGCCAGGGCCTGGTGAAAAATGGCCACGGCATAATCGGTCGTGCCCCCGCCGGGAAGGGCTTTGTAGCCGATCAGACCCGGAAAGCGCAAACTGCGCACATCCACCCCATACTGCCGGTGATAATAGGCACACCAGCGCTCACCGGCGAGCTTGGCTATGCCATAGGCAGTGACGGGCTCCTTGGCGGCCTGCTGTGGGGTCTGTATTTTGGGGCTGTCCGGACCGAACACGGCAATGCTGGAGGGCCAGAAGAGCTTGTTCAGATTAAACTCCCGGGCAAGTTCCAGCAAATGCAGGAGGCTATCCATGTTTACCCGCCAGGACAGAAGCGGGTTTTTTTCAGCAGAAGCAGAAAGGACGGCAGCCAGGTGGTATACTTGCGTAATGTTTTCTTCTTTGATGCATTTTCGTAGCCGCTCCCGATCCATCACGTCCAGGACAACAAAACGGCAATAGGGAAAGGTGGCTTTTGCTTCCGGATGGATATCGCTGGCAATGACCGCCTCTGTGCCGTATACCTCCGTTAATTGCTGTGTCAATTCCGTGCCGAGCTGTCCCGCAGCCCCGGTTACCAATACCTTCTCCATTGGGGTTTATTTTGATTTGAGTGATTTAACGCTACAATTTCAGAATTTTTATACAATCAGCTGTCATTTTTCATTAAAAATTGTAAATTCATTACTCAGAACCCGGGTATAAGGAACAAAACGAAAAAAACATGTTTGGCAGTATTCAAGGACAGTTGCAGAAAGAAATTGAAAATCTCAAGGCCTCAGGGCTTTACAAATCAGAACGGGTCATCCATTCCCCTCAGGGCGCGGAGGTAACGCTTGCTGACGGTAGCCGGGTTCTGAATTTTTGTGCCAACAATTACCTGGGGCTGTCCAGCCATCCAAAAGTAATCGAGGCTGCCAAAGCAGCCATTGATAGCCACGGTTTTGGTCTCTCATCGGTTCGCTTTATTTGCGGCACCCAGGACATTCACCAAACACTGGAAAAAAAGATCTCGGAATTTCTGGGTACGGAAGACACCATTTTATATGCTGCGGCCTTTGATGCCAACGGTGGGGTATTCGAACCGATCCTGGGGCCTGAAGACGCTATCCTTTCGGATGCGTTAAATCACGCCTCCATCATTGATGGGGTAAGGCTTTGCAAGGCCATGCGGTTTCGGTACCGCCACAACGACATGGCCGACCTGGAAGCGCAGCTCCAGGCAGCGGAGGCAAAAGGCGCCAGGCACAAATTGATCGTGACCGATGGGGTTTTCTCCATGGACGGTACCATCGCCCAACTGGATAAAATCGTAGCCCTGGCAGCGAAGTACCAGGCCATGGTGATGTCTGATGAATGCCATTCTACCGGCTTTATGGGGAAAACGGGTAGGGGTGTACACGAACTGAAGGGCGTGATGGGCAAGGTGGATATCATTACCGGGACCTTGGGCAAAGCGCTGGGAGGAGCCTCTGGTGGGTTTACCTCTGGCAGAAAGGAAATCATCGAACTCCTGCGCCAAAAATCCCGGCCTTACCTGTTTTCCAATACCCTGGCACCGGCCATTGCAGGAGCCTCCATTGCCGTATTTGACTTGTTATCGGAAACCACAGTACTTCGGGACCGGCTGGAAGCCAACACGCGCTTTTTCCGGGAAGGCATCCGCAAGGCGGGGTTTGCGGTTAAGGAAGGGACGCACCCCATTGTACCCATCATGCTACAGGAAGCCCCGCTGGCTCAAAAAATGGCGGAACGCTTGTTGGAAAAGGGCATATATGTCATTGGCTTTTACTACCCCGTAGTGCCCAAAGGAGAGGCGCGTATCCGCGTGCAATTGTCAGCGGCCCACGAAAAAGAACACCTGGAAAAAGCCATCGATGCCTTTACCGAAGTAGGTAAGGAACTGGGTGTAATTGGCTAATGGATGCTATGATGGTTTCACCACAGATGGCCACGGATTAGCACAGATTTTTTTGTGGGACTGTTTTTACCCTAAGAGAAACCTTTTCTACTTCTTTTATGATCCATAGTTGATCAATACCGATTCGTAAAGATATTTGTGGCTTGGCACCCATTTAATCTGTGAGAATCTGAGTAATCTGTGGTGCCTAATATTGGTTCACCACAGATGGCCACGGATTTCCAATTCGCTCTTATACTTCAAACTTTTCCAAAGTTTGGAACTTTGGAAAAGTTAAGCCAGCAGTCGATCCGGTAGCTCTTAGTAATCATATTTCAAGTGCCGCTCAGTTATTTGGGGCTTAACTACCTCCTTCAGATGCTCCGGATAGCCCAATTCCCAGGGAGCGGGGCCTACGTATGTAGAATACTTTCCGGCAATATTAATGAATCCCTCGGTAGAAATTTCCACTACGGTATACAGTGGGTCTTTGTAAGGAGCGGTATACTTGATCCAACGGAAGGATTTGTCCACCTCTTCGCTGTATCGGACGTATTCGTAATCCTCCCCCAGCCATTTGTAGGACATGGAGTTGATCGTAATGTACCAGATCCCGTTTCTATTTTCGGCTTGGTCATGGTGGGTGTGGCCATTGAAACAGGCGATGACCCTGGATTCGGGTTTTTCACGGTTGTGCGCTTCAAAAACGGCCCTCACTTCCGCATTGTTTTCGATGGAATAGCGCTCACCGGGATTCCCTGGATCGGAACCAATTCCCTGATGAGAAAAGACGACGATTGGCATTTTTGCCGAGGCCAATTGTTCCCGAAGCCACTGTATTTGTGCGGCTCCAATATACGAGCGGTATCCTTTTTGTCCTGGGAATTTTTTATCGTTACCGTCCAGTACAATGAAAAGGAAGCCCTTTTGCTCGAAGGTATAATAGGAGTGTTCCATATCCCGATAGGCGAGGGCCTCCTCAAGCGAAGTTCCTCCGTCCATTTCGTGATTGCCGATCACATGGTATTTAGGGCCCGGATAACTTTTCCATAGCTCATAGTAGGGAGCATATTTTTCCTCCGGTGTGAGGAAGTCTCCGAGTTCGATAATGAAATCGGGCTTGGCGGTTTGCATGCTGTCAATAAAAGCCGAGATACGTCTTTCGGAATCGTGCATGGTCGGAAGGTGCACGTCGCTACACATGCCTATTCGTACCGATTGGTGTTTAGGCGTAGGTTGACAATGGGCGAAAATTAACAGCAGGAAAATGCTTGCAAAAGACAGTCGCATGGGCGTAAAGGTATACTCGTTTCTATAGGTGTACCGGTTGAGAGGTAGAAAGGACTAATAAAAAAGGAACGATTTGACTAAACTACCTGCACTGGGTGAGTTTGCAACTACTTCCGCGCTATTTATTGACTTACAAAACCGAGGCATTTGCAATGCCAGCCTCGCCGAGAATGTACGTAAAAAGGCACCGTTTTTATTTTCGGAAACGATCAGCCATTTCAAATGGCTTAATAGCAAGCATTATCTGTTGAAGAGAACGTAAATAGCTAGGTGAAGTCACAAACTTCACCTAGCTTGTGTGTTTGTTAAAAATCTAACTAGTATTCAAGCCTGACTTGGTTAAGCTAAGCTACTAAACTTCCGTAGGTTTTTTAAAATCCCGGGGCTTATCCGTCTGGCTGATGGGTTCAAACTTTTCGTCAATTTCTTCCCCGGTAAGATAGTTATTGATGATTTCCCGAACTTCCTGAAAGGACAAGTTGTGTAATATTTTCCCATTTTTTGCCAGCGATACCTGCCCGGTTTCTTCGGAGACAATCAGAATCAGGGCATCGGTGGCTTCGGACATGCCAATGGCAGCGCGGTGACGGAGTCCAAACTGCGCCGGAACCTCTCGCTCTGTGACGGGAAGAATGCAACGGGCCGCCTTGACCCGGCCACTAAAAATAATGACCCCCCCGTCGTGTAGGGGAGAATATTTGTTGAAAATGGATACCAGCAAACGCTTGGAAACCACGGCATCAATCAGATCCCCACTTTCTGCATAGAATTTTAATTCTGAATTTCTGGATAGCACAATCAGGGCACCCGTGCTGCTGCCGGATAGCGTTTTGGAGGCCTCAATAATAGGCGTTACATTAAAAGCAAGGCTCTCCCTTTTTCTCCAAAACAGCAATTCCTGCCAAAGGTTTTCATTGGAAAAAATCGAAGACTTGCCGACGATTAATAGGAACTTACGGATTTCCTGCTGGAACAGGATAATGGCTGCCAGCACTCCCACACCCATAAATTGGCCTAAAATGATGGTCAGAAGCTCCATCTGAGCCGCACTGACCACCAGGTAAATCAAATAGATGGATAAAAATCCTAAAAAGATCTTAATGGCCACACTTCCCCGCATCAACTTGTAGACCTGATAGATGAGAACACTTACCAGGGTAATATCGATTAAGTTGACCAGGGAAACATCCAGGAAGCCTATTTTAAATAGTAAATTCAAGTATAGAGTTGTTTATATAATTTTATCGTTTCATTTGCTTCTTTTACATCGTGTACCCGGAGAATGTTAGCCCCATTTATCAGGGCAGCCATGTGAAGTGCTGTGCTGCCATTCAGCGCTTCTTCGGGGCTAAGGTTTAATAGTTTGTAAATCATCGATTTACGAGATAATCCAACCAGCAGCGGCAATTGCAAGATTTTGAAATGGGATAGATGGCGGATCAACTGGTAATTTTGCTCCAACGTTTTTGAAAAACCCAGTCCAATATCTACAATAACATCTTTTATGCCAGCTTCATAACAACTTCTTATTTTTTCGGAAAAAAAATACAACATTTCTTTTTCGAGATGATCGTAGTCGGTTTGCGACTGCATGGTTTGCGGTGTCCCTCTCATATGCATGCATATATAAGGTACGCCCAGTCCACCAACCGTTTCGTGCATGGCCGCATCCATGGTGCCTCCCGAGATATCATTTACCAAATCAGCACCAGCTGCAACCACTTCTTTGGCTACTCCGCTACGAAACGTATCTATGGACAGGAGGATCTCCGGGAACCTTGCCTTTATATCAGTGATAACGGAAATGACCCTTTTTAGTTCGGTTTCTTCAGACACAAAGGCGGCTCCCGGCCGCGTACTGTACCCTCCAATGTCTAGAATACGGGCTCCATGACGGATCATGGATTCGGCCTTGTCCAATACTTCCGTTTGAATGGTCGCCGTTCTGCTGCCTGGAAAGAACGAGTCTGGCGTGCTATTGATGACTCCCATAATCCAGGGGCTGGCCAAAGCGAAGAGCTTTCCTTTAATCTGTAGTGTTATTTTTGGAGGAAATAAAGTATCTTCGGCCTTACTATCCGAATGCAGATTTTCTAACATAAAAACACCATTGCTTTGGAAACGCAAACCGCAAGCGAATATAATGAAGTTATTGGCCTTTGTAAAGAACTTTTTAAGAAGAAGACGCAGGATTATGGTACTGCCTGGAGAATCTTAAGGCTTCCCTCTCTGACAGACCAGCTTTTCATCAAAGCGCAACGCGTTCGTTCCATCCAGGAAAAAGGCAAGCAAAAAGTAACCGATACCATCAGAGATGAATTTATTGGGATAATTAACTATTGCCTCATTGCCTTAATGCAGCTGGACTTACAGGAAGATCAGCGCATGGAAATTGATTTTCAGGAATTGGAACCACTTTATGACAAGTGGGTGGAAGCTACCCGTGAGCTACTGGCCAACAAAAACCATGACTATGGTGAAGCCTGGAGAGGCATGCGGGTATCCTCGATCACCGATATCATTTTGATGAAGTTGTTGCGCGTCAAGCAAATTGAAGATCATCAGGGTAAAACACTGGTTTCTGAAGGAGTGGCCGCTAATTATCAGGACATGCTCAATTATGCCGTATTTTGTATGATAAAATTAAATCAGGATGATCGTTAAGACCTTATTATATGTCGCCCGTCTTTTGGTGGGTGGGCTGTTTGTATTTTCCGGCCTGATAAAGGTGAATGACCCCGTGGGCACCTCTATTAAAATGCAGGAATATTTTGATGTGTTTGCCACCGATATTTCCCCCCTCTTCGAGCCACTCAAATCCATCTCCTTGCTGGTGGCCGTAATCCTGGTCGTACTGGAGGTAGCGCTTGGTATCATGGTGCTGACAGGCTGGAAGATAAAAACGGGTGTTTACCTGCTATTGGCCATGATTTTGTTTTTTACATTTCTTACGTTTTATTCCGCCTATTTCGATAAGGTGACGGATTGTGGTTGTTTTGGAGATGCCATCAAATTGACCCCATGGGAGTCTTTTTATAAAGACCTGGTTCTCTTAGGCCTGATCTTATTCATGGCCATTTTTAGAAAACAACTTCCGGAGGGAACCAGTACCGCCGGTAAGTGGATGACACTTGGTTCCTTGATTATTTCTTTGTTGCTCGCCATTGTGGCCATTCGAAATCTTCCCTTTATTGATTTCAGGGCATTTAAGGAAGGGGTTAATATTTCCAGTGCCATGCAGCCCTCATCAAACCTGGAGTACCGGTATGTCATGCAAAAAGACGGAGAAACGGTGACCCTCGACCAGTACCCCTCGGATGAAAGCTATGAGTTTGTGGAAATGCAACTAAAAAACCCCGAGGCCCTACCGAAGATCTCCGATTTCGCTATCTGGAACGATCAGGGAGACCATACGGAGGAAATCCTCAGTGGGAAAAAAGTGTTGCTCCTTTCCCACCAGATATCCAAGATGGATCTTTCCATCGACCATATGGAGCAGATCAGTGCCCTGATCAACGCATTTCAGGGTACGGATGTGCGTATGGTATTGGTGGCTGCTTCATCCGAGGCAGAAATGGAAGCTTTTTTATCGGAAAATGGCCTGAAGCTGGGGTACTACATGGCTGATGCCACGGTGGTGAAAACCATCATCCGCTCCAATCCCGGCTTGGTGTTCCTGGAAGACGGAACGGTGTTGGGCAAATACCACTTTCGAAATACCCCTGCTCCGGAAGCAGCCAAAAACCTGTTTTCACCATGATAGATCCCAAAAAAATAGTCTTAGTTGGCATGCCCGGGAGTGGGAAATCCACCTTGGGCAAAGAACTGGCGAAGCGGCTTAATTTCCCATTTTATGACTTAGATGATCTTATAGAGGAAAAAGAGGGAAAGAAAATTGCCTCCCTGTTTCCGGAAAAGGGCGAAGGCTACTTCAGGAAGCTGGAGACAGTGGTCTTGTCCGGGCTCCTTCAGAAGGAAGCGGCTTTTGTTCTGGCTACCGGGGGAGGAGCACCTTGTTACAACGAAAATATGGAGTTGATAAATGCCAAGGCAGTTTCGGTATTTTTGGATGTACCACTCAATCATATCCTGGAACGACTTACTCAAACACAGATGGAAATAAGGCCTTTGTTCTCAGGGATGGATACTTCTGAAATCATCCTGAAGTTGAAAAACATGTACGTGGAGCGCTGTTCCTTTTACGAAAAGGCAAAAATAAAACTCAGGGGAGAAGATATCTCCCCTGAGTTATTGATTTCATCCTGGATGCCATTATTAAAAATTAAACCCTAAGGTCAGCGATCCGCTGATCCGATTATTATCAGTAGTGGCCAGATCTGCACCAGGGTAAGAGGTATAATAGCTGTTAAACCGACGATTAACCAGCCCAAAATCGATGCTAAAGGCGGGTAGTTTTAATCCTATCCCCCCGGACAATTGGGAAGTGCTGCGGTCCAAATCACCTGATTCACCGAATGGGTCCCCATAGAAGGCATAGCCAGCCCTTATTCTTAGTTTTTGAATCCGATATTCTCCACCAACACTGTAATTAATGGTTTGTCCGTACAGCTGGCTGATTTCGGTATTGTCTTGTTCGGTATTGAATACGTTAGAACGGAGATTGGCCGTGCTGTAGTCTAAGTAATTGACATCTCCTGATATGAACCCACTTTTTCCAAAAAAGTAGGTCATACCAGCACCTAGCGTCATAGGGGTTCTTAGGTTATAGCTGCTGATGAAAATATCGGTTTCAGCATCTGACTCGGCGATGGTACCAAATTCAGGGTCTTCATAGGGAGGGAAAAAATTCGCAAAAATATCGGCATCATATTCTTCATTCAAGCGATTCCAGGTAGGTGATTTAAAATTTAACCCTAGGTTTAATCGGTCTACCGGTTTGTAGATGATGCCAAGTCCCAGATTGATGCCTGACCCGTCAAGGAATAGGTTTTCTTGTAAGGAACTGAACAGCGTGGTCTGATTCGCATCGTCTAAAAACTCTTCGTCGTAGGTTCTGGTTGAGCGAAATGAAATGGTATTGATCCCCAATGACCCACCGATAAACAGTTTGTTTTTAAAATTGCCACCGTAAGAGAAACTAACTTGCGTTAGATTGCCTTCATTTTCCACGGTTTCGGATTTTGCCAGCGCATTAGTGGCATTGGGGACAAAATCATAGCCGCCATTTACCGGGTTGATCAAGAAAGCCTCAAAGAACAGTCCGTCTGTTCCGCTTGGAACCCCCTGATCGTTGTACAAGTTTGCATAATAATCCAAAATAGATCCCTGATCCAATTGATCGGAAGAATAACCGAAGCTTTGATTGAAGGTAGCGTGCCTGTTTAGGCTGATACCGAATGAGCCTCCTCTCCAGTCACCAATTTCCAGGGGTCCTTTGGCCCTGCTGATAACCGCTCCGATGTTGGGAATGGAGAAATTGGTGGCATTGAGTCCCCTGGATTGGTTCAGCAGCAGTGTTTCCGAATTCCAATCTCCATAGGCTGCTGTAAAACTAAACTCTGAATTTTGGAAAAACCCCAATCCCGCAGGGTTTCCGTGTACATTGCTAATATCGCCCCCCAAGGAATTTTGGGTTCCGCCGATCGCATTTATCCGGGCAGAGCCGGTTGCTCCGTATTGGCTAAATCGAAGCGCATCTTCTACATACCCGCTTTGAGCCTTTAAAATGGGTACGTTAAAAGCAAGTACGGCCAAACAGGCTAAAATCAATTTTAATCCTTTCATATCAACTGAATTGGGTTTTACTGAAGCTAACAAAATTGCATCGATCGATTATTTCCCTGCCAGCTTACCGGGTGAACGTAATAAGCGTGGCTTATTATCCGAAACGGATATCAGGAAATTAAGTTAATGTAAAAATATTGCGCAAAGATTGATAGTTAAGGTAAAACGATTCTAACTGAAATGGGATCCGATAAGGAATATCGAGAAAGTGAAAAAATAGGTAAAGTACAGAAGGAGAAAAAAAGAGGGAATTAATTCCCTCTTCTACCGCCTCCTACGCTACCTCCTCGGGAAGCTCCACCACCAGAGCTACTCCTGCTAGGAGCACTGTAGGATGAAGACGACCTCGATGGTGCAGAATAAGAATTTCTGCTGGGGGAGGTAGAACGTCTTTGATAACTTGGTGTTGTCGTTCTGTTAGTTCGGCTCCTGTTGTAGGAAGGAGATGAACTTCTACTGTTTGACCTCGGAGCTGAGTACGTTGAACGCGTATTGCTTCTTGAATTGTAACTTCTTGAATTGGAATTCGAAGGTGCTTGCGTTCTATTGTAAGTATTGCTCCTGCTAGGTGTATTGTAGCTGCTGCGCGTAGAAGTATTTCCAGCCCGATTCATGGCAGGCGAATTAATATTTCTTCTCGCTGGCGCGGCGGACACCGAATTGTAATAGTCATTTTGAGATCTGGAGAAGGAATTGGTAGTTCCCGCAGATCGATTTCTACTAACCGCACTGCTGCTCACAGCCTCTCTTCTCGCAGAAGCCCTGGATGAACTAGGTTGGGCAGCACCTCTGGTAGATCTGCTGGCAGAATTTGCCAGAGAAGAACCTCTACCAGGTCTGGCACCTTGAACTACTTGCCTTCTATTTCCTTCGTTACCTCCGGGTAGGACGATGACGGGAGAATAAATATTTCCACCCCACATGCCTCCACCATAGAGGCCTCCGAAGCCTGGCCTGTAGCCAAAACCTGATCCCCAAAATGGATCATAAAACCCGAAGCCTGGTCTCATAAAAGGGCTTCCCCAGCCCATGCCCATACTCATACCTATACTCAGGTTAAATCCAGGCCTGAAACCAAACCCGGAACCCCAGAAGGGGTCATACATGCCCATGCCCATTCCCCCGAAGCCAGAGCCCCAGTAGGGATTGTACATGCCACCCATGCCCATCATGGGGTACATACCCATGCCCATCATGGGATTCATGAAATAGTTGTTGGTAATGCCTGAATTATTTCCACCGGAACCCCGGTAGTTGTCGTATGCATTTATATTTGGCTGCCCTTGTGGGCGCTCATCGTCCGACTGGGAATCGTCAAAATAGACCGTGCCTTCTTCGGCAGGGGAAGTAGATCGCTGGTATTTGGCGATGTATTCCGGATTTACATTTTTGGCGGAAAAGTTATCTGTTTCTCCGTCGAAAGAGCGTATTTCCTCTATTTCCTCGAAATTTTCCGGGTTGTTGTTTTTTACAGCAAATTCAGTAGCGATTCGGGCATCTGATGCCATAAAATACAGATTATCCATCTCTTGTCCGCTATTGCTGGCATTGTAGCTGGTGCTACAGGCAGCGAGGCCAAGAATTGATAATGCACCTAAGATCCGAATTGGATTGAAATTAATCATGGGGTTTTCAGTTTATTTCTCATATACTATATACGGTAACATAGCAGGAGGGTTATCATTTTTTAAATTATATTTGCCTGAAATCAAGAATCGAAAATAAAGAGTTTTTTTATTACAACAAAGAAATACTGATGAGCAAAGGATTACCGAAACGAAGTGAGGATTATTCCCTCTGGTACAATGAATTGGTGAAAAGAGCGGATCTTGCTGAAAACAGTGCAGTAAGGGGCTGCATGGTGATCAAACCCTACGGTTTTAGCATTTGGGAAAAAATGCAGGCCGAATTGGACCGGATGTTTAAAAAAACCGGGCATTCCAATGCCTATTTCCCCTTATTCATTCCGAAATCCTATTTATCCAAAGAAGCCAGCCATGTAGAAGGCTTCGCAAAGGAATGTGCCGTAGTAACCCATTACCGCCTAAAATCAGACCCATCAGGCAAAGGAGTGATCGTGGACCCGGAAGCAGCTTTGGAGGAAGAGCTTATCGTCCGGCCCACCTCTGAAACCGTGATCTGGAGCACCTATAAAAACTGGATCCAGTCCTACCGGGACCTGCCCTTGCTAATCAACCAATGGGCTAATGTGGTTCGCTGGGAAATGAGGACCCGCTTATTCCTCCGAACGGCTGAATTTTTATGGCAGGAAGGCCACACCGCCCACGAAACCAAAAAGGAAGCAGAGGAGGAAACGGTACGAATGCTGAATGTATATGCCGAGTTTGCCGAGAATTTTATGGCCCTGCCGGTAATTAAAGGCATCAAATCCGAAAGCGAAAAGTTTGCCGGAGCCGAGGCTACTTATTGCATTGAAGGCATGATGCAAGACGGTAAAGCCTTGCAGGCAGGAACATCCCACTTCCTGGGGCAAAACTTTGCCAGGGCTTTTGATGTGAAATTTGCTACCCGGGAAGGAGGGCTGGAGCACGTCTGGGGTACTTCCTGGGGGGTGAGCACCCGGCTTATGGGTGCCTTGATCATGGCCCATTCCGACGATCAGGGCCTGGTGCTGCCGCCAAAGCTGGCTCCCATTCAGGTCGTAATCGTTCCCATATTTAAACGTGACGAGGAACTGGAGGCCATTCGTTTGAAAGCTGGGGAAATCATGGAATCCCTGGAGGAAATGGGCATTTCGGTAAAGTTTGACGATCGGGATACCCACAAACCGGGATGGAAATTTGCCGAATATGAGCTTAAAGGGGTTCCACTCAGACTGGGTATTGGCCCCAGGGATTTGGAAAACCAAACCGTAGAGATGGCCCGTCGCGATACCTTGACCAAATCCGTGGTGAACCTGGAGCAGGAAAACCTGCCTATGCTAATTAATGAAACCCTGGCTGATATTCAAGAAAACATCTACCGCAAAGCGCATACGTTTACGTTGGAAAAAACTACTAAAGCGGATACCTGGGAAGAATTTATAGAAATTCTGGAGAACAAAGGAGGCTTCGTCTCGGCTCACTGGGATGGTACGGCGGAAACCGAGGAACGGATAAAAGAGCAAACAAAAGCGACAATCCGTTGCATTCCGCTGGATCAAATTCCAGAGCAGGGAAAATGCATACGTTCCGGAAAGCCCTCCAAGGGTAGGGTGCTGTTTGCCCGTGCTTATTAAGGATATTCAGCTTCTTTCAATTCAGGGTTTGTTCCGAAATGCGAATGGTTGGGAGAATTACCGGATGATTCGCAATTCAGGCTTTCAATTGTTGCGAAATCTTGTAAATTTACAGAATCCCTGAATTTCAGGGTAAGTAAAATTAATAACGCCTCATGGATTGGATAATCGTATTGAGTTTGATTCTGTTTGGAGCCCTTCTGGTGCTCATGGAGGTGGTGTTCGTACCCGGCACTACCTTGGTGGGTGCTTTGGGCTTGGTGTTTACCGGAATAGGGGTCTTTTATTCCTTTCTTCATTTTCCTGCATCAGTGGCCTATGGCGTTTTAGTCCTTAGTATCCTGGTAAACCTGGGGTTTCTGGTCTATGGATTGAAATCCGGGGTATGGAACCGGTTTGCATTGAAAGGAACTTCAGTAAACCGTACCTACGATGACCGTATGGAAGGACTTGAAGTCGGTCAAGTCGGACAGACCATTTCCGATTGCAAACCCTACGGAAAAGTGGAATTTGGAGATAAAATGTATGAAGCCAAGTCTGAGGGAGGTTTTATACCTGCCGGAAAAAGCGTGACGATACAAAAAATAGCAGACAATAAAATAATCATTAAACCGTAAATCATGGAAATTTCTAATTCGGCATTCATATTGGTAGCAGCATTTGCCGGGCTGATCCTCCTTTTCGTTTTTCTTTATTTTGTCCCGGTCAATCTCTGGATAACAGCCATCTTTTCCAATGTGAAGGTAGGGCTTTTAGAGTTAGTAGGGATGCGAATCCGGAAAGTGCCTCCGGGGGTTATCGTCAATTCCCTGATCACGGCCACCAAAGCAGGTTTAAATCTGACCACCAATGATTTGGAAACGCATTTTCTGGCGGGAGGTAACGTGCCGAATGTGATTCGTGCCTTGATCTCCGCGGACAAGGCCAATATTTCCCTGTCGTTTAAGCAGGCCACGGCCATCGATTTGGCCGGTAGAGATGTATTTGAGGCCGTGCAGATATCGGTAAATCCCAAGGTCATTAATACGCCCAACGTGGCAGCTGTGGCGGCTGACGGGATTCAATTAATCGCTAAAGCCCGGGTGACGGTTCGGGCCAATATTGCGCAACTTGTTGGCGGAGCTGGCGAAGAAACCATCCTGGCAAGGGTAGGCGAAGGGATTGTGACGTCTATTGGTTCGGCCAAAAATCACAAAAGTGTCTTGGAGAATCCGGACAAAATATCCAAGCTGGTGTTGGAAAGAGGGTTGGATGCCGGAACGGCATTTGAAATACTGTCTATCGATATTGCAGACATCGATGTGGGATCGAATATCGGAGCGAAACTGCAAATTGATCAGGCCACTGCCGATCTGAAAGTAGCCGAAGCAAGAGCTGAAGAAAGAAGGGCCATGGCGGTAGCACTGGAGCAAGAGATGAAAGCCAGGAACGTGGAAATGAAAGCCAAGGTTACCGAGGCCGAAGCCGAAATACCCAAAGCCATTTCAGAAGCCTTTCGATCTGGAAATCTGGGTATAATGGATTATTACAAAATGGAAAACGTAAAATCCGATACCAGCATGCGGGATTCAATTGCTAATTCGGATGAAAATAAATCCGGAGACCGGTCCAAAGGGAATGATAAAAACAAATAACTAAAGGGGCTTCAGGCCCCTTTAGTTTTCTTCTTTCTTGCCTTTCTTCCTTCCAGCTTTTCTGCGGGTTCGATTTCGATCTGCATGCTTTCTGCAAGGATCGTATCATTCTCCTCATCAAAGAGAATTCGGCTGTAATACAGGGGTAATACGTAATCACCATTTTCCCGCATCACACCATAGTTGGTGCCTTTCCGAATCAAAATTCGATCCATTCCTTCCCTTCGTATTTCTTCAAACTGCGGAAGGCTGATAAGCTGTCCATCTGGTTTGGCAATACCCAATAGACCCTCTTTTTCCAGCAAGTAGTACCCATCTTGCGTCCGGCTGATGCGATCGGCGGATACGGGTAGTAGCTTTTTGCCACTGGCATCAATCAAATGGGTACCGGAGTCCTCCTTAACGATGGCTACGCCATGGCTGGTAAAGCGGCCTGCCCATTCATAGGCCCGGGGAGTGCTCCATTCATTGCTGGAATTGATGTACCCCCATTTTGAGCCTGATTTCACGGCGGCCAGTCCTTCCGAGAAGGGTTCTACCTGATCGTATTCCGAATCAATGACCGTGTTGCCTGCAGCGTCCACGAAGCCAAATTGTACTCCCATCTTCGCACCAAAAAGCCCCTCATTGCCTGGTAATAGCAAGCTGGCAGCCTCCGTCGGCCGGACTTCCCATTTTCCCTGTGAACTCAGCAATCCGGTAGTGGCATCCCTAAAATGGACGTTGTAGTGATCGTTAATTTTCCTAACCGAGTCCATTCCTACTATATCCAGGAGGATGCCGTCATTTTTCATGATTCGCCGGAGTTTTCCATGTATGTACTCCACCATGACCCCCTCTTCAATGCTAATCCGGTGAAAGCTGTTATACCGAATATCCGCATCAGTGGAAAGGGCATCAATCAGCAGGTACTCTTTTTCATTTTTGCCAAAATAGTAATTGCCTTCCAAATGGCTGATTTCATCGATTATTGGATCCAGAATGTACTCGCCTTCCCGGTTGATCAGCCCAAAACCGGTGGGTTCCTGAGAAATAATCGCATCCGGTCCCGGATCAGCCAGCGATTGAAAACGATCATCTGGATGAGGTGAAAGCGGCAATGCATACAAGCCATCTGCCAATTGGGCGATTACCTGCCCGTTTTTTGCCAAACGGGCATGCGCAAAAGTCCCGATGGAGGTAGTCGTTCTCTTGCCTCTGTCATAAATAAAGTATTCCTGACCTTTTCTGGCCAAAAGGTGGGTGTAAAAGGTACTTATTTCATCATATACAGAAGGAAGGACCTGTTCCCCATACTCATGGAAGGCACCGTATTGGCCATTATTTTCAATAATAATCCACGGTTCCAGGTATTGATACAGGCTGGCACTGTCCACCGTGATAAAGGGACGGTATTCCGGGTCTAAAAAGGATAGGTCGTTTTCCCATACATTTATCCTCAGGGAGTTTCCCAAAAGGAAGATGTTACCGGGAGAAATTTTCTTTTCCAAATTAAAATTCCGGTCAAAGACTTCCCAGGTCTGACAAAATCCATCGGTTCCCGAAAGAAGCAGCAGGTAGAAAGGAAGAAAAAATGATAATCGGTAAATTTTTCGCATAATGACTACTTTAAAAGTGAAAGTAAAAATTTATCGGGTAATCGCAATAAAAAAAAGAGTAGCAATTCTTTTAGGTAGCAAGCAAGGAAGAAAGCCCAAAAAATGAGGATGGATGGAAGGTTAATGTTGCTTTTTTTCTTCCTGTTTTTCCAGATCAAACAAGTCATTGAGGATACCGATCATTTCTTCGGCCTGGTCTCGCTTGCAGGCCGCCCGCAACTGTACCACCGGTACTTTGAGGATTTTCTGCATCATACTCCTGGTGATTCTATCGATGATTTCGATCTGGTTATCATCCGCATTCTTCAAGTAACGCTCCAACTCCTCCTTTCGAATCTGTTCCAGACTGTTTTTCAGTTTATTGATGGTAGGGGATACCATCATCTCCTTTTTCCAATCGTAAAACTCATTGATGTTTTCCTGTATGATTTCCTCGACCTGAGGAATGGCGGCCGTTCGTTTGCTTAACGTTTCACTGGCTTTACTTCGGATGTTATCCACATTGTAAAGGAGCACTCCGGCAATATCTTCCACAGCCGTATCGATACTTCGGGGAACAGACAGATCGACGAACAGCTTGTAACTTTTGATGTCAAAACTACCTACCAGCCCCTTTGTAATAAAGGGTTCTGACTTCATGATAGAAGAAATGATCACGTCTGCCTCCTTCATGGCCTCAAAACAGTCGGCAAACGGGATGGCCTCAAAACCATATTCAGTAGCCAGGGTTACGGCCTTGGAGTAGGTTCTGTTCGAAATTTTGACCCGGGCATCCGGTAGGTAGGCGAGATTTTTGGCCACATCTTCCCCAATTTCTCCCAGGCCTATCAGCAATACCCTGGGCTGATGGGTGTTGGAAGTAAGCTCCTCTATCAATTCTACCGCAGCATAGGAAACGGAGGCTGCTCCGTCCCTGAAAGCCGTTTCCTGAACGACTTTTTTATTGGTAAAAAAGATGGTGTGCATGAGTCGGTGCAGGAAGGGGCCAGCCATTTCCATATCGGCAGAAGCCTGGTAGGCCCTTTTCACCTGGTTGGAAATCTGCATGTCTCCAATAACCTGGGCTTCGAGGCCCATGGATACCCGGAAAAGGTGTTCGATGGCTGCCTTATCGTCGGGAAACAAATCGAAGTATTCCAAATAAGAGATGGTGTCCACCAGTCCTTTTTCCAATCCAACCAGTTTGATAATCTCCGTGGAAAGGTCCAATTCATGACTGTAGTAGATCTCTGTACGGTTACAGGTGGAGAGAATAAGGGTGTCGGTAAGGCTAAAAAAATCCTTTAGTTTGCCCAAAAGTGAATGAACTGCACCCTCATCCAACGAAACCAACTCCCTGATTTCAACAGGGGCTTTTTTATAGGAGAGACTTAAAGCTTTAAACTTTGACTGCATGTTACAATACTTTCAGCTACAAATTTATTACAGAAAATGGACGAAAGGAATTAATTCAGATAGCGGAAATTAATTTATAATTCTTCTAAATAAGAATTTCCAATTCCTACCCCCTTGCAATAATGCGAATTTTTGGAATATAATTCCAATATTATTAATTTATGAAGTCAATAGATTAAAACAATGATGGATAAGTTGTTTTACTTCCTGAAAACCTACCTTGGCTTCACGCGAAAAGAGTCCCGGGGATTTGTATTTGTAATACCCATGCTGGCCATCCTGTATGCGATTCCTTATTGGGTATCCGGTTATTTTCGAGCCTATAATGAGGAAGAGTACCTTGATTATCTCGAAAAGGTAAAAAATAACCCGGAGTTTTATAAAGCGGCTACCCGAACGTCCGATACGGCATTCGTTACAGATTGGCCGCAAGAAGAAAATAAAAAGACAGATAACCGGCAACACCGGCAACAAAGGCAGTCCCTTACCCGGCCAGTGGCTCCCCAACTGAATTCCCTGTCGTTTCCGGAAGCTACGGCAGTGGAACTTCA
>JAWLFL010000272.1:0-4878 GCA_041685605.1 Cyclobacterium sp.
CTGGCATGACTTTAAGAATATTTGGCCCCTGGATTATTCATTTTTCTATGAATATCGCCTGGATGGAATGATCAGTTCGGGTGCATTGGGCATGTTTATGCTGGTTTGGGGCATATTGTTAATTATAATCGGAGTGCCCATTTTCACCTATTTTTATGGTAAACGCTGGTATTGTAGCTGGGTTTGTGGTTGTGGGGGCTTGGCCGAAACCCTGGGGGATCCGTACCGGCAACTTTCGGATAAATCCTTAAAATCCTGGCAAATTGAACGTTATCTGGTGCATGGGGTGTTGGTATTTGCCGTTCTGATGACGGTCGTTACCCTAACCAATTATTTTATGGAGTTTGGCCTCTTGGGACAGGCAACCGATCAGCTCCACTCCATTTATGGTTTTGCAATTGGTTCGGCTTTTGCGGGAGTTATCGGGACCGGATTTTATCCCTTTATGGGGAACCGGGTGTGGTGCCGCTTTGGTTGTCCTTTGGCAGCCTACCTGGGCATCGTACAGCGTTTCAAGTCCCGGTTTCGGATCACTACCAACGGAGGACAGTGCATCTCCTGTGGTAATTGTTCCACCTATTGTGAAATGGGCATCGATGTGCGCTGGTATGCGCAGCGGGGGCAAAATATCGTCCGATCCTCCTGTGTGGGCTGTGGCGTATGTTCCGCCGTCTGTCCCCGGGGAGTATTGAAACTAGAGAATGGGGAAGAATCCGGAAGGATTAACGACATGCCGGTTATTATCGGTAATAATTCGGTCAAATTGAAATCGTAAACATGTGGATCTATTTGTTTTTAGGAATGTATGGTTTGGCCATGACATTTATTTTGCTGTACAGTTTTGCACAGGCAAATTTGTTATGGCATTTTTTCCGGTTCAAAAGCAATAGCGAACCGATGGCTTCTTTGGACGACCCTGATTTACCTCAGGTGACCGTTCAACTACCTGTTTTTAACGAAAAATACGTGGTACAGAGGTTGATGGATGCGGTCTGCAAGCTGGAGTACCCATCGGATAAGCTTGAAATCCAGATTCTCGACGATAGCACGGATGAAACGGTGTCGCTGATCCGGGAATCGATCAAAAAATACCCGGAAACGGATATCAAACACGTTCATCGAAAAGTCCGAACAGGCTTTAAGGCAGGTGCCCTGAAGGAGGGATTAGCCGAGGCTTCGGGAGAGCTGGTAGCCATATTTGATGCTGATTTTGTACCGGACACCCAATTTTTGCTAAAAACGGTCCCCCATTTTAAGAACGAAGAAATCGGCATGGTTCAATCCAGGTGGGGACATCTGAACGAAGATTATTCCCTATTTACCCGGCTTCAGGCCTTTGCCCTGGATGCGCATTTTATGGTGGAGCAAATGGGAAGAAATGCCCAACAGGCTTTTATTAATTTTAATGGTACCGGAGGGATTTGGAGAAAAACCTGTATCCTGGATGCGGGAAACTGGGCAGACGATACGCTGACAGAAGACCTGGACCTGAGTTACCGTGCCCAGCAAAAAGGATGGAAATTTCTATACCGGCCGGATGTGGTATCTCCTGCCGAACTTCCACCTGTCATGTCGGCTATCAAATCCCAGCAATTCCGCTGGACAAAGGGTGGGGCAGAATGTGCCGTCAAGCATTTAAAAGAGGTGCTGCGAGGGCCCTTTCCCTTTAGTGTCAAAATCCATGCAGCCGCTCATTTGTTAAATTCCTTGCTATTTATCGCCATATTGATTGTCAGCATTAGCAGCCTACCGATTTGGTGGGGGTTTTACCAGGGATTGATTCCGCCGGATATTTTCAAGGCGGCGACTGTTTTTTTGGTAGGTTTTGTCCTGATAGCGGCCGTCTATTTTGTTGCGAATTTGAGTTTGGCTGGTTATTCCCGGAAGGGACTTTGGCGTTATTTATGGGAATTGCCCGTCTTCCTTTCGGTATCCATGGGACTTTCGGTTCATAATGGACAGGCAGTTTGGGAGGGGCTTACGGGGATTAAATCTCCTTTTATCCGAACACCCAAATACAACCTGAAAGGTAAAAAAGAAGGCTGGTCCGGTAATGTTTACCATCTCAAAAATGTCCCTGCCACGGTTTACGTAGAGGCAGGGTTGGCCTTGATCTTTATGCTGGTCGTCGTTTTGTCGGTGTATACGGCTACTTACGAAATGATCCTTTTCCATGCCATGCTGGCCATGGGTTTTGGAACCGTCAGCCTGGCCTCTTTCAGCGTTCCAGGTAGACCCGGCACCAGCATATCCAGCAGCGTTTGACACTGAAAAAGGCCTGTTTTCTTTGCATTGGCGGGTTTTTACCAAGCGCAAGGCTGATCACTAACTATTAAAGAATGAACCCTAAAAACGGAGTACCTATCCTTATTGATGTCATCATACCTGCCTTTAACGAAGAGAATGCTGTTGGAAAGGTGATTCAGGAAATTCCGACCCTTGTCAGGCATGTAGTGGTAGTCAATAACAACTCCAATGACAATACCCGGAAAGTAGCGACCAAGGCCGGTGCAGTGGTATTGGATGAGCCGATAAGGGGCTATGGAAAGGCCTGTTTGAAGGGGATGGCATTTCTTTCCCGGGAGAAAGTAGCTCCTGATGTGGTGGTTTTTTTGGATGCCGATTACAGTGACTATCCAGCGGAAATGGAGCGACTCATTGCGCCAATCATCGAGGATGGGTTTGATTTCGTAATTGGCTCCCGGGCGCTGGGCAATCGGGAGAAAGGATCCATGACGCTACCACAAGTCTTTGGTAATTGGTTGGCTACGCGCTTGATGCGGCGGCTGTTTTCAGCTCATTTTTCCGACCTGGGGCCTTTCCGGGCCATTCGTTGGGAAAAGTTGCAGGCATTGCAAATGGTCGATGAAAACTACGGCTGGACCATAGAAATGCAGGTAAAGGCAGTCAAAGCCGGGTTGACCTATACGGAAGTGCCTGTAAATTACCGGCAGCGGATAGGGAAATCCAAAGTCAGTGGAACGCTGAAGGGTGTCATCGGTGCCGGGTATAAAATCCTCTGGACGCTTTGGAAATATCGGTAACTCTTGCTCATACCTTTCGGGCTCGTAGCTTTAGAAGTACGTATTTTTCATTAAATTACCACTAAATAAAACCAATCATGAAGAATCAATTACTCTTATCTGCAGGAATCTTACTGAGTTTAGCCTGTTCACGACCCGAAAGGGAGTCAGTGGATTTTGAAGCCTGGGGAGACTATTGGTTTCAGGGAACAGCCGAAATCAGTAGTTTTGACCTGATTCAGTACCGTTACGGGGAACCCCGGGAGGGGGAGGCCGTATTGATTTTCGTGACGGAAGATTTTTCCCGGAGCAAACAAGTCAAACTGGATGATCCGGCCGCTGCCGGCAGGGATAAGCTGTCAGTGATCAAAATGAACCAAACCAGGGATTTCATTACGGGAATCTACCCCTATCACATGATGCTTTCCGCTTTTACCCCCACCAAAGAGGACTCCCGGGGAGTGAAGTTTACCGTATCTTCTCAGGAATGGTGTGGACAGGCCTTTGCCCAGGTAAATTTAAATAGCGGGGAATCCTATTCCGGAGAACTGTATTCCTATTTTGAAGAAGAAGGGGATAAGAGCTTTTCCATTACGGGAATGGCAGAGGATGATTTGTGGAACCTGATCCGCATACACCCCAATCAGATCCCTACCGGCAGCGTACAAATGTGGCCTTCCCTGATCTATCAAAGACTAACGCACCGGGATTTTGCAGCCGAGGAAGCGTTTATCCGGATAAAGGATATCAGCGATTCACGCAGACAGCTGGAGGTGACCTACAGCACCGGCCAGCGGGAATTGAGGATAGATTTTGAAAAAGAATTTCCGCATACCATTCTGGGCTGGGAAGAATTGCATACCAAAGAAAACGGGGAAACGGAAATTACCAAGGCCACCCGAAAAGGGATGAAGGTCGTTGATTACTGGACCCGGAATTCGCTGGAAGATGAATACCTGCGCGATGAATTGAATCTTAACCCCTAATCCTAACTCCTTTTGAAAGCATTTTTGAGTTATGCGGGAGTAGCAATCGGGTTGTTGGGAATAGGGTACTGGTTTCCCAGAACGGCCTTTCCGGAGCTGATGGGCCTGTATGGAATGGCATTCGTTAGCTACCTCATACTGGTTTCCATTCATAAGAATAAAGCATTTTCTACCCTGGTCGTGATAATCCTGGCCATGGTGTTGCGCCTGCTTTTGTTGGGAGCCTGGCCGGAACTGTCTGACGATTTTTACCGGTACCTATTTGACGGGCAGCTATTGGTAAAAGGAATTAACCCTTACCTGCAGCTGCCTGTGGAATGGTATGATTCAGGTAGTTTACCGGAAAACGCCTACTGGCAGACCTTGCAGGAGAAGATGAATTCTTCGGAGTATTATTCACTTTATCCTCCCTTGCATCAGCTTTTTTTCTGGATGGCGGCCCTGGCAGGGGAAAATCTATTTCTCAACGTACTGGTGTTGAGAATAGTTATTTTGCTTGTAGAAGGGGTCAATTTATGGCTGATTCAAAAGATCCTCTTCCTTTGGCGCAAACCCGCTTATCACCTTTCCTGGTATGCTTTCAATCCCTTGGTTATTTTGGAACTGACCGGTAACCTGCATTTTGAAGGATTAATCCTTACGGGCTTGCTGGCGGCAATTTATTTTTACTCTACGCAGAAAGCTTTAGGGACTGGATTGAGTTGGGCCGCTGCCATAGGGTTAAAATTAACGCCCATTTTACTGGCTCCTGTTTGGATCCGGTTTTGGGACAAAAGAAGGTTTTTGATCTTTTCATTAACGGCCATTTTTTTTGTACTTCTCTTTTTGAGTCCCATTTTATTGCTGGAGGGAGGAGAAAACTATTACCA
>JAWLFL010000273.1:0-4876 GCA_041685605.1 Cyclobacterium sp.
TATGGCAAAGGCTGCCGCAATGGAAGAACTTGGAATAAAAACAGCATTATGTGGAATAGAACAAAATTGAACTACGCACCGGTTGCAGGGCTTTTTTTTACAGCCCTGACAATCGTTGGCTGTGGGGGAGAAAAGAGTAGCTCCCAATCCGATAATCAGGATGCCAATAAGCCAAATGACATCACCGGCAACTATTATTTGCCAGAGAAAGCAACGGTAGGAGAAGGAGCACTGGTACATGCGGAGTTGATCTATCCGCTGGATGACAGACCGACTCCACAGGTGCATGCCTCCACATTGGTGGAAACGGAGGATGGTATCGTGGCTGCTTTTTTTTCCGGGACCCATGAGCGAAATCCCGATGTGGGTATTCGGGTGAGTCATCTGGAAAATGGAGCGTGGACCTGGCCAGAAGAGGTGGTCAATGGGGTTCAGAACGATACCCTACGGTATCCATGCTGGAATCCGGTCCTTTTCCAGCCTCAGGAAGGGCCTTTGATGTTATTTTACAAGGTAGGGCCCAATCCCAGAGAGTGGTGGGGCATGCTGATTACGTCGGAGGATAATGGAAAAACCTGGTCCGAACCGGTTAAATTGGGTGAAGATCCTGCTATTGGGCCCTTGTTAGGTCCGGTAAAAAACAAACCGGTGCGATTACCGGACGGCACCATCATCAGCCCTTCCAGTATTGAGAGAGAGCGGGATGGGGATGTTTTCTGGCAGGTACATTTTGAAATCAGTAAAGACCAGGGGGAGACTTGGCAGGTAGTAGGGCCGATTAATGACGGGGAGACCTTTGATGCCATACAACCAAGCGTATTGACTCACGAAGACGGCAGGCTGCAGGTGCTGTGCAGGACCCGGCAGGACGTAATTGCTGAGAGCTGGTCAGATGATCAGGGACAAAGCTGGTCAGAAATGGAAGCGACATCCTTACCCAATCCCAATGCCGGTACCGATGCGGTGACCTTGGCAGACGGCAGGCACCTTCTGGTGTACAATCACAGCACCAAAGAAGGAGAGGAGCCCAAAGGCAGAAACATCCTCAACCTGGCCATTTCCGATGACGGAAAAACCTGGAATCCATTCATGACGCTGGAAAATGAACCTAATAACGCCGGCTACAGCTACCCGGCAATTATTCAAAGTACCGATGGGAAGGTACACATTACCTATACTTATGACCGGATATCCGTAAAATACGTGGTCATCGATCCTGCCAAAATTTAATTTTAATTTACGGATCGTTCGTCTTTTACGTTTCATCCGAAACATTACAGTAGTAAACGCAAATAATGCAAAGAGATTTAAAAAAACAGCCGCTAAGGGGCATTATCCCCCCGATGGCTACTTTATTATTAGATGATACCCAGCTGGATCTAGCGGGTACTTCCAAACTGATCAACCACCTGCTGGAAGGAGGCGTGCATGGAATATTTATTCTGGGCACCACGGGGGAATGCACCAATATTTCCTATAAGTTGAGAAGGAAATTGATTTCATTCACCTGTAAGGAAGTAAATGAAAAAGTTCCTGTGTTGGTGGGCGTAACAGATACCTCATTTAATGAAAGCCTGCGGCTGGCTGGTGTCGCCCGGGACGCCGGTGCGGATGCCGTGGTGGCGGCCCCGCCATATTACTACGGACTGGGAGAGAAAGAAATAGTGACGTATTTCCAAAAACTGGCCGATGAGTTGCCGCTTCCACTATACCTATACAACATGCCCTCTCATACCAAAACCATGCTCCAACAGGACACGGTACTGACACTTTCCAGGCATTCAAATATTTTGGGTTTAAAGGATAGCTCAGGCCAGGCTGTTTATTTCAATGCCATGGTTTATGCCTTCCGGGACAACCCCGAATTTACCTTGTTGGTAGGACCGGAGGAGATGTTGGCCTCCTCGGTTTTGATGGGGGGACATGGTGGCGTTAGTGGAGGAGCGAATATGTTTCCAAAATTATATGTGGATCTATTTCATGCCGCAGAAAAGGGTGATTTATCCGAAGTGGCCCGCTTGCAAGCGATGGTAATGGAAATTTCAGCAGAAATATACAGTCTGGGAAGTTACGGGTCGAGTTTTCTAAAAGGGCTGAAAGCAAGTATGAATCTGTTGGGATATGGCAATGGATACCTCGCATTTCCACTGACACCTTTCGAGGAAGCGCAGTTCCGGGAAATTAAAGAAAAACTTCCCCGATTGGGTGCTTATAGCTATGGTCGAACGAAATAAGGAATATAAAAGATAGGTAAAGGATGAGTCTCCCCATTATTGATTTAATTGTATTTTTAGTTTACATGCTAGCCATTGTACTGTTTGGGGCCTCTTTTTATTTCAAAAAACGGACTTCAAGTGATTTTATCACCGGAGGAGGGAAGCTTCCTTCCTGGGCGATTGGCATGTCTATTTTCGCTACTTTTGTCAGCAGTATCAGTTTCCTGGCTTTACCTGGAAACGCATACCTCTCCAACTGGAATGGGTTTGTTTTCAGTCTTTCCATTCCTATCGCAGCCATTCTTGCCGTTAAATTTTTTGTACCGCTCTACCGGGGTATAAAAAGCCCCTCTGCTTACTATTACCTGGAGACAAAGTTTGGTAGTTGGGCCAGAACTTATGCTTCCATCTGTTATTTGTTAACCCAACTTGCCCGGATGGGTGCCATTATGTATTTGCTGGCATTGCCCATGAATGTGCTTTTTGGCTGGAGTATTCCGGTTATCATTGTGATAACCGGTATCAGCGTGTTGATTTATGCGATTATGGGTGGTTTTGAAGCCGTTATCTGGACAGATGCCATACAGGGAATCATTTTGATTTCCGGTGCCCTTGCCTGTTTGGGGATCATCTTTTTTTCCATGCCGGAAGGTCCCGGACAGGTTTTTACCATCGCTTCGGAAAATAATAAGTTTAGTTTAGGGAGTTTTGGATTTAGCCTTTCGGAGGCTACTTTCTGGGTCATTCTGATCTATGGCTTGTTTATCAACTTGCAGAATTTCGGCGTTGACCAAAACTATGTACAGCGTTACCTTAGTGCCAAAACAGACAAGGAAGCGGTGAAATCCACCTTGCTGGGTAGTTTGCTTTATGTGCCGGTTTCCCTGTTGTTTTTCTTTATTGGTACGGCATTGTTTGCCTATTACCAAGCCATGCCGGGGTTGCTACCCGAAGATTTTAGCGGGAGCGAGCATGCTGACAAGGTGTTTCCTTATTTTATTGTCAATGGCCTACCTGTAGGCATGACCGGCTTGCTGATTGCTTCCATATTTGCGGCTGGAATGAGTACCATTTCCACGAGTATTAACAGCTCGGCAACCATTATTTTGACGGATCATATTAAAAAATACCTTTCACCGGATCTTCCTGAAAAGTCCGAAATGAAGGTATTGGTTATCGCATCCTTGGTAATGGGTAGTCTCAGCATTCTGATTGCCATCGCTTTTAACGGGGTAGAAAGTGCGTTGGATGCCTGGTGGGCACTGTCTGCGATATTTAGCGGAGGTATTTTAGGCTTGTTTTTGCTGGGCTATATTGGTAGAAACATCCGAAGGAAATATGCCGCAATTGGTGTGATTTTAGGAGTGTTGCTTATAGGTTGGATGAGTTTGTCGCCAGTTATCTTTGAAAAAGGCATGGCTTTCAGGAGTCCCTTTCATGCAAACCTAACCATTGTTTTCGGCACCTTGATTATTTTCCTCGTTGGATTTTTGCTTTCCGCCTGGGCCAATAAAAGGTAGGGTGGCAAGTTATTTCGAATAGCTTTCCTTTTTCTCGATGCCTCTGGAGGAATAAATCAGCATGCTAATGATGATTAAAAGTACAAATAGTACCGCATATTCAAATTGAAGCCAAATATCAGATCGGGCTTTAATCCTGTAACTGAGATTCGTGAGTTTTTCACCCTCTCTCAGCTGAATTTTTGCCAGTTCACGAAGGTCATAAAACACCCGCTCAAAGTCGGTATTGAATTTACCAACGCTTGTTTGGTAATTCTGTTCGGATTTTTCCAAATCGGTAAAGTAGCTTTCAATCTCCAGCTTGTCGGCGACCAGCCGCTTAAATTCCTGTAGGTATTCGGACTCCTTGGGCGTGAGGTGGGTTTTTTCAAAATCCGCTATAATATTCAGAATCTGTTCATGATAATCCATTACCTGGTTTTTAACCGAAAGGTATTGATCCAGCGATTCAGTATTGGCGACCAGCAGGCGCATTCTGAAGAGTAACTCAGTGATATTAAAAATATAATCCTGAACCACCAATCTGTCTTCATAAACCGTCACAAAGGAAGCCTCCAACTCATCCACGTTACTTTTATCGACCAGACTTTTTGCAAAAATTAAAAACAAAACCAAGGATAAAGCGATGGCTATCTTGATTTTAAAGGCTTTGAAGGAACTGTCGCTCATTTCATTCGGGTTTAAGTTATTTATTTGGATTTTCGGCGTTAATGAACGCCTGCGGCGCGGAATTACCTGAGAAAACCGCGTCTGTCAAGTAGTGTGAAAATAACATGGTGGTTTTTGGTCTAACATAACTCTTTAAATAAATAAAGGGAAAATAATTCAAATTAGCAATTTAGCCAGGAAGAATTAATGCCCGGGGGTTTAAGCGATTGGCAAGGTGAAGGTAAAGGTACTTCCTTTACCCAACTCACTTTCTACATGAATATCTCCTCCATTGATTTTGACAAAGTCCTTGGTTAACTGAAGTCCCAGTCCGGTACCTTTTTCTCCTGCGGTGCCATACCGATTTTTTTCCTTTAAGGCCGGGGTGAATAATTTGGTCAGCGTCTGACTATCGATGCCTATCCCATCGTCTTGAATGGAGATTTCCCAATAGGAATCATCCACCTTTTTACTACTGATAGAAATATTGCC
>JAWLFL010000274.1:0-4866 GCA_041685605.1 Cyclobacterium sp.
CCTCCAAATTGCTCGTCTTCTTTCAGGTAAGCCGTAGCTGGGTAAAAGGCTTTGGCCAGCGATTGCATGGAATTCCCCAGCAAGGACCGGAAAAACAAGGAGTCTTTGTACAGTTGCTGCACCTCTTTCAATTTTCCTCTTTTCTCCAATTCCTCAATGGCCTTTCCTACTCCGAAGAATCCGGGGATATTCTGCTTCATCTGCGCCCAGGCACCTACAAATGGAATGGCCCGCAGGTCTTCAAATTTCATGCTTCCACCTTTACTCCTTTTCACAGGCCGGGAGCCGATATTGGTCATACCGAAGAATTTCAGCGGAGTCACTTTTTCCAGGTAAGGGACAAACTGGGGATGATTTTTTAGTTCCTTATAGGCATTGTAACTGATATCTGCCATTTCTTCGATCAGCTCCTTCTGCGTTTCCGTTAGACTATTTTCGCTGGAAGGATACAGATGACTTTCCATTCCTGCACTCAGGAGTTGCTCCAGGTTGTACGAGCAGCTTACCGGTTTGCCGTAATTGGCACTGATGGTTTGTCCCTGTATGGTGATCTGGATTTCCCGGTTTTCCACGTTTGGTCCCAGCGAGGCATAGAAATTATGGGTGTTTCCACCTCCTCGTGCAGGTGGTCCTCCCCTGCCGTCAAAGAAGACCACATCAATTCCTTCCTCTCTGGCCACAAGGGTCAATTCTTCCTTGGCGCGTAAAATGGACCAGTTGGCCCGGATGTATCCGCCATCTTTGGTGCCATCCGAAAAGCCCAGCATAATGGTCTGCTTATCCCCACGGTGCTTTAAATGATCCCTGTAAATTTTATTGTGGTATAAGGATCTCATCACACCTGGTGCAGCAGCCAGGTCATCGATGGTTTCAAATAGGGGAACGATATCCAAAAACAAATCCCCTCCTCTGGCAAGGAGCAGCTTATTAAGCTGGAACACCTCCATGATATGAAGCACGGATTGGTTATTGGAGATGATGTACCGGTGACAACCCATCGGGCCATTGCTTTTTTGTATGTAGGCGATGGATTCGATGCTCTGCAGCATTTCCCTGTGAAAAGGGTCTTCCAATGTATCCATGGCAGGTAAGGCAGACGTGCCGAGCACTTTTTGGATCTTGCTTTCCTCATCTCCTTCGTGGTAGGATTTCAAGCCTGATTCTCCCTCCTTTTCACCAATGATGGCATCCCATAAGCTGTCATGCTTTCTGCTGTCCTGCCGCACATCCATGCTGGCGAAATGGAAGCCAAAAACCCGCACTTTCAGGATAAACTCATCCAGCAATTCCAGCGAAAGTCCTCCATGGTCTTCGATGATCCCCTTTCTCGCCTGATAAAGCACCTCCAGCAGGTCGTCTTTGGAGTGGAACATTTCCCCGCCTCCGCTAAACAGGGTGTTGTAAATCCCCCTTTCCGCCTTGATCAGGTGACTTTCCACATTGTGGAAGGTTAGCCTTCTTCTTACTTTTCGAATATCTCTATAGTAACACTTCAAGATGCTGTTTTGAAGCTTGTCGGCTACTTTTTTGGTAATGTCATGGGTCACATAGGGGTTTCCGTCCCGGTCTCCTCCCGGCCAAAATCCCACCTTCAGCAGGTTGGGGTTTTCCCAATCGTGCAGTGGAATATTCAATTGGTTAAGGATCCGAATCATGACATCCGAAATGCTCGGATAAAATACGTATTCTAAAAACCAGGTCAAACTTACAGCCTCTTCGTAGGGAGAGGGTTTTTCTTTATTAATAAAGGCCGTTTTTCCCAATTGCCTTAATAGCAGGTCAATGTCGCCCAGGTCGTTTTTACGGATGGCCTGTTCCAAATCAGTAATGATTGCCAGCACATTTCCCGGGTAAAACTGAGTAGGATGAGCGGTAAGGGTCAGTCGAACGGAGAAGTTCTTCAGCTTTTCGATCAACTCCTCCCGCTTGTGATCGTTTTCGGCTCTGGAAATGAGCGCCGTCATGGTGCCTTTTCCCCTGATATCATTAAATTTTTCGTAAGCAGCATCCTCTATGGAATCAAACAACACCACCTGCCGCTCAATGTATTGCACCATTTTGAAGAGCAGGTCGTGCCGGTCGGCTTCGGGTTTATCCGCCATCAGTTCCTCAAAAAACTGCTGTATAATTTCCTTTGGGGATTTGTTTTTCTGAAAGCCATTTTGACAAGCCTCAGATAAGATGGGTAACAGGGTACCCGTTCGGTATATTTGGTCAAAGGGAAGGTCTAAAAACAGACTGTTATAGATCGTAAAGCGCTTAGCAACTTCAGTCTCGTAAATGTTTGCCATGGTAAATGGGATTAATTTTAATCTTTCGAATTACTCAAAAATGCACATTTTTTTCTTTCTATACACCTATATCATCTTAAATTTTACACGGACAAAAGGGTTTTTTATTTATTTTACTTACAATCAGGATATTACTCCACCTTCTCTCGGGCCGAACTTAGAATCACATGCCAGTAGGCTGTCCTATCCAAGATTTTTTGTATTTTAGGCTTTCGAAAATCAAACTCCATAAACCAGCGCTGATGTTAACCGCAGTAATCTCGGGATTTATTTTTGCTTTACTCATACCTATTATCCTCGGTCGGCTAAAATCCATTTCAACGCTATGGGTGGCATTGTTGCCCTTAACCCTATTTATATACTTCCTTTCCAAAATTCCGGAAATACTAGCTGGCAATCCCATAAAAACCAGTTACCAATGGGTCCCTTCCCTGGGAATCAATCTGGATTTCTACCTTGACGGTTTGTCCCTGTTGTTTGTATTATTGATCAGTGGGGTAGGCACCTTGGTTTTTATCTATACTTCTGCCTACCTGAAGGGCCACCACTACCTGGATCGGTTTTATGCTTACTTGTCTTTATTCATGGCTTCCATGCTGGGGCTGGTCCTTTCTGACAATATCTACACCCTTTTCCTATTTTGGGAGCTGACCAGTATCAGTTCCTTTTTTCTGATCGGATTTAATAATGATAAGGAGGATTCCCGAAAATCGGCCCTGACGGCGTTGGCTATTACCGGTTTCGGAGGCTTGTTTCTATTGGCCGCCATGGTCGGTTTGGGACAGATAACGGATGCCTATCAGATTTCGGCTATGGCTCCAATGGCCGAAGCCATCAAAGGCCATTCGCTGTACGGTTGGGTCTTATTCTTTTTATTTATCGCGGCCTTTACCAAATCCGCCCAATTCCCCTTTCACTTTTGGTTGCCGGGAGCCATGAAGGCACCTACTCCCGTTTCAACATACCTACACTCTGCTACCATGGTAAAAGCCGGTGTCTACCTTTTGGCGCGATTTACTCCCGTTTTAGGGAATCACGAATGGTGGAACGGAACGTTGATCATCGTTGGAGCACTTACCATGGTATATGCCGCCATCCATGCCCTGTTCCGGATTGATTTAAAGGGAATTCTGGCTTATTCGACCATTTCAGCATTGGGAATCCTGGTTTTTCTCATCGGCCTCGGCTCCCCCGATGCCTTACTGGCTGCCTCGATTTTCATCTTGGTTCACGCGCTTTACAAAGCCACCCTGTTCCTCGTTACGGGTATTATTGATCACGAAACCGGCACCCGGGATGTGACGCAGCTAGGGGGCTTGAATAAGATCATGCTGCCGGTAGGAATCGCCGCCATGCTGGCAGCCATCTCCAATGCGGGGATTCCCCCTTCGTTTGGGTTTGTAGGAAAGGATCTTATTTACGAAGCGACCCTGGGAATGGGAGATTTGGCCTGGCTCTTAACCTGCCTGGCCATCCTTACCAATGTGGCCTTATTGGTGGCTGGCTTTATAGCAGGCATCAAGCCATTTTTAGGGAAATTGCCTGAAAAATTTGAAAACGTTCACCTGCCAGCCCCTTCCATGTATGTTCCGCCTTTGATTTTGGCCGGCCTGGGTATCCTTTTCGGTTTGTTTCCCGGGGTATTGGAAGGAGGGCTGATCAAGCCGGCGGTGAGCAGCCTCACGGGTACTACTCCCGATTTCCATTTGCAGTTATGGCATGGTTTCAATTTGATCTTTCTTCTAAGTCTGATCACCATCGGATCGGGAACGGTACTGTATTTCCTACTTAAACCTTCCGAAAGCCTGCTTAAAAAAGTAACCGCTTTCGATCGGTTTTCTCCGCAATCCCTTATCATGGGCATATCCCGGGGATTTACGCTCGCGGGAAAAGGATGGACGGGTTTTTTCCAAAACGGGTATTTGCGCTATTACCTGATCACCATTCTTGGTTTTCTTTCACTTTTGCTGGCCTACCGCTTGTTTATAGGAGTAGACTTGCTGATCAATACGGACGTAATGACCGAAGTCACCTTCTACGAGGCGGTGGTTTTGCTGGTCATGGCCGTCGCCATATTATTTACGGTTTTCTCCAAATCCAGGTTGGCAGCCGTCGCTTCGCTGGGAGTGGTAGGGTATTCTTTCTGCCTGATTTTCCTGTTCTATTCAGCACCGGATTTGGCCATGACTCAATTTTCCATCGATACCCTGACGGTTATTTTATTTGTGCTGGTCCTTTATAATCTGCCCAAATACCTAAAGCTATCCGATACCCGGGTACGGATTCGGGATGGATTATTATCACTCATCTTTGGTGCCCTGATTAGTATATTGGCTTTGGAAGTGATGAGTGAATCCCTAAGTAAGGAAACGAGTGAATATTACGCAGAAAACGCCTACATTCTGGGCAAGGGTAAAAATGTGGTAAACGTCATTCTGGTCGATTTCAGGGGATTTGATACCATGGTGGAAATCACCGTTTTGGCCATTGCCGCCATCGGCGTTTTTGGCCTGTTGAAATTGCACCTTAGAAGTACCGAAAAAGAATAACCTATGAAGACAATCATATTCAAATC
>JAWLFL010000275.1:0-3162 GCA_041685605.1 Cyclobacterium sp.
TATTCCGGTGACTTTCTTCCCATGGACCGCTATTCGGATTGGGCTTCCTTTCCTCGGGAGCATTATCGTCAACTTTACCTGGATGTGCTTTCCGCCTTGTCAGAAGCCTATGAAAATCAAGGCGGCCTTTCTGAAGCTGCTGAATTGATGCGGCTTGCCTTGGATAAAGAGCCGACATTGGAAACCGCCCATGGTCAGTTGATGCGAATTTTTGTCAAGATGGAGCAGCCGACCCGCGCATTTCATCAATATGAAGTTTGCAGACAGATCCTTCGGGATGAACTGGGCATTAGTCCTTCACCAAATACCAGGAAAATCCTGGATGATGTGGCCGAAGGAAAACTCCGGGAAAAGAAGGAAGCAAGTTCTAATGGAACTTCCGGTTCTAGTTCCTCCTCCCCCCTTATCGGACGGGCTGAAGCCTGTGCCGCTATAGATCAGAGCCTTGAAGACTTAAGCAAAGGGATAGGTGGAAGCATGGTCCTATGCGGAGGAGCAGGTCTGGGTAAAACCCGCTTGGTTGAGGAATTACGCCTGCAAGCCCGGGAAAAAAGATTCAATGTCTTTATGGGATGCACCCATTCTGACCGGGGGAATAGGCTATACGAACCCTTCATTGATTTGTTCGAAGAGATACTCAGCCATCAATCTGGATTGAAAAATATTCTCCCCAATGAATTGGGATTCCTAATACCAGGTTTCGCCGGGAGTACGCAACCGTTAGCCCATGGAGACAAACGGGCCACCAAAGGATATCTCTTTGCCCAGGTGCATCGGTTTTTTTGCCAACTTTCGCTGGCAGGTCCTGTTATCATCATTTTGGAAGACCTGCATGCTGCCGACCGCGCGAGCAATGATCTGTTGGCCTATTTGATGGAGCACCGCGGTCGGATGCCTCTCCTTTATGTACTGACTTACCGAAATGAAAAAGGACGGCCTTTATCCGGCCTGTTAGCTGATCTGCAGGGTCATTTAGGAGAAGTACTCGAACTTGGCCCTTTTACCTATGAAGAACACATCCAATTGCTCCAATCCCAGGCTGAAAATGAAAGGTTATCTAAGGAATTGGCCGAGAATATTTATCAACTTGCCGAAGGAAATCCTTTTTATGCCCTGGAGCTTTTTTTTCATTACAGGGGAAATGGCAATAGGTTCCTTTCTGAGAAGTTGGAAAGCCATGAAATACCATCCGCTGCAACAGGTACCCAAAAAATCCCACCGTCCATTTCCAAATTTCTTGAGCAGAAGCTGGAGAGGCACTCGCCTGCCGCCCGGCAATTGCTGTTTATTGCAGCAGTATTAGGGCGACAGGTACCTTACCAAATGCTGTCATCTATGTGGGAGGTCGAAAATGATGATGACCTGTTTAATGCGCTTGAGGAGGTCCTCCGGTCCAGGATATTGGAAGAGAACGGTCTTGATTATACTTTTAGGCATGCCCTGGATCAGGAAACCATCTATGCATCCATTGGTGAGGCCCATCGACAAATGTTACATCAAAGAGTAGCGGAAATGATTGTGGAAATGTCACCTGATACGACTGAAACCCCCGCTGAATTAATTGCCTGGCATTATCTGGGGGCCAAAGAATGGATGAAGGCGGCCCACTATTTAAAAACTGCGGGTAGACGTGCCGATAAGGTTTATGCCCATGAAAACGCACTTCAGCGTTACAGGGAAGCCTACGATGTTATCAATAAAGAAATTCAGGCCTGCGGGAACAAGGTCGGGGATGCCAAAGCATTGAAGGCTGAAATAATGGAGCGAATCGGTGATGTTTACCGGGCCTCGGGCCAGCTTGGGAAGAGTTACGAAGCCTATGAAGAAGCCCTTTCCCTTGACGAATGCGTACCCATACGAGATCAGGAATTACAGGAACTTCATAGAAAAATGGCCGTCGCTGCGATTTTTCGAAAGGATAGTGAAACCTCAAAAAAGCATTTGGACAAAGCATTCGCACTTCAGACAAGTGAGCTCGGCCCTCAGGAACGCCTGTTGATTACCAAAGCGCTTTATCTATGGAACGTCAACCGATTGGATGAAGCTTATGGTATGGCCCAAAAAGCATTTTGGGGGGCTAAAGAAGCGGGTATGGAGGCAGAAGCCTCGCAAGCCTGCGAGATCCTGGCGATGACATGTCTTCCGCTTCGCCGTTTTAAGGAAGGCTTAAAATATGAGGAGGAACTTGAAATCCTTGGCTGGTCCCCGGAAATTCTTCTGGCAAACGATTTGCACCGGTGCTTGGGGGAGTTTCATATTGACACAAATCAACCTTTACAGAAACCACAATCATTATCTGAGCGGGTTTCTTTTCAGGTGGACGGTTTACGGACCGTTTCTTTTAAAAAAATGACTGCGCAGGAAGGTTCTCCAGCAAGGATGGCCTATTCACATGCCCGGAAAGGTGTACTTCTTACCTTGACAGGAAACAAAGCATTGGGTTGGCAAACCGTACAGGACGGCTTTGTTTATGCCATGCAGGCCGGGGTGGGAGATCATTGCCTGCGAAGGCTTTATGCCATTGGAATCTGGAACAGAGTGGAAGCCCATGACCTTGAACAGGTGGGGGTATTGATTGAAAACACGGAAAAACTGCTGGCCCAATCAGCATCCTGCCCAGCCTGTATTTTGGAACTCTATCCCTGGTTTTCCTATTATTTTTTACAAATAAGGGAGTTGGGGAAGGCCCAGGAATGTTGTAAAGCCATCGCTGAACTTTCAAAAAAGACAAGTAATCCCACTGGCAGAGCGATGACAGCGATGATCAAATCCAGCTTTTGTGCAGCCCAAATGAATTGGGAGCAAGCAGGGGAATTCAAGAAAAAATCCCGAAGGATTTTGGAAAATGAAGTTCCTGAAGCCGTTAAACCTGCGATCGCAGACTACCTTAAACTAATGGCTGAACAACAGCGAACCCTTCAACCGATTTAGGAATTTTTCAGAAATCCGGGTTGCTACATTTTTCATCATTCAAACCGGAAGAAAACCGGAAGATTTGATTGGTAGTTTTGGGAAAAATCAAAAATCCATAAAACTACTAGTTATGCCTATTTCAAATACAAAATTAGATGAAGCATCGGTGTTTCATGCCGTAAAAGAAATGTATGAGGAAGTAGCCGTAAAACCTGAAAAGGGCTTTCATTTCCCAACGGGAAGAAACTC
>JAWLFL010000275.1:3262-4865 GCA_041685605.1 Cyclobacterium sp.
CAGCTTCAAATTGCAGACATCGTCCTTTCTAAACCGGTTTCCGAGACGTCGAAATCCAATCCCCAGCTCTGGGCAGAGTGTATTGTCGGCGCTGAACCGATAGATCGCTATTTGGAAATTATCCGGTCGGCAGGGTTCGAAAATGTAACCGTAATCGACCGTTTGGATTATTTCGATCGCAGTTCCAACGAAGGAACAAAAAGTGCCGCAAAAGGACTTGGAGCACATACTATCGTACTGACTGGAGAAAAAAATTAAAGCTTGACAGTATCTATCAAACAGGACGATTGGGTGCCCCATTCAGACCGAAAAAAGCTATTATTTTAAAATTAAAATTAGATAATTATGGAACCGAACACAAAGAACCAATCTCTATACGAGCGATTGGGAAAAGCTCAAGGCATTTCAGCATTGGTTGATGATATTGTAAAGGCACATATGGCTAATGATGAAATAAAGGCTCGCTTTTTATCCTATAAGGACCCGGATAATTTGAAACAAATCAAAGTCCACCTGGCAAATTTTCTTTGTGCCGGAAGTGGTGGCCCGGAGCAATATACGGGAAGGGACATGCCTGCCGCCCATAAGGGAATGAACATCAGCGAAGCTGAATATTTAGCTGCAACCGATGATATTATGATGGTATTAGAACAACATGGGATCGATGAGGAATCCCAAAAAGAGGTGCTTGCAGTGGTTTATTCTCTTAAGGAGGAAATTGTCAGGCTTTAATTATGGAGCAAATATTTTAGGATCAGTGAATAAAACCAATCATGAATACTCAGAAAATCAATGAAGAACAGGTTAACGAACTAAAATCTCAAACTAGGGGCGAAGTAATTTTGCCGGAGGATGCCCAATATGACGAAGCGCGTGCCCTATACAATGGGATGATCGATAAATGCCCTGCGATGATTGTGCGGTGCAACAATTCCGGAGATGTCATCTATTCAGTGAATTTCGCCCGAGAACATGATTTATTGTTGGCCATCCGTAGTGGAGGGCACAACGGTCCCGGTCTTGGTACTTGTGATGGCGGAATGATGATTGACCTTTCCTTAATGACAGGGATTCAGGTTGACCCTGAAGATCGTACTGCCACCGTAGAAGCCGGATGTACCTGGGGGGATGTGGACCATGCGACTCATGCTTTTGGATTGGCCACGGTCAGCGGGGTAATCTCCACCACTGGCGTAGGCGGGCTTACCCTTGGGGGTGGCCACGGTTATTTGACCCGGCAATATGGGCTGACCATTGACAACTTGTTGGAAGCCGATGTGGTCCTGGCTGATGGGCGTTTTGTGAAAGCCAGCGAAGAAAAAAACGAAGACCTGTTTTGGGCCCTTCGTGGTGGAGGGGGTAATTTTGGGATTGTCACCTCCTTTAAATTCAAATTACATCCGGTGGATACGGTCATTGCAGGGCCTTTGTTCTGGCCGCTAGACCAACTTGAAACTACCCTAAAATGGTACAGGGATTGGCTGCCCAAGGCGCCGGAAGCTATCGGCTCATTCTTTTTGGTGGCTGAAATTCCTTCGGCACCCCCTTTCCCTGAATCGGTACAGGGCAAGAAAGTATGTGGGCTGATGTGGTGCCATACGGG
>JAWLFL010000276.1:0-4847 GCA_041685605.1 Cyclobacterium sp.
TTAAATCCTTTTTGCTCACCGTACTCAATGTATTGTTGACAAACTTTCGGTAGCTTCTCGAAATCTTCATTAGGAGGAATGAACAAATGGATAGCATTTTGCGCTTTCGAATTATCGGAAAAATCCTCTTCTGAAAATGTAATACCCTTCAATTGGTTGGATTTGCTGGCTACTGGAATGGTAAATTTTTCCAATTTCCATTCCTTGACCTGCTCCTCTTTCATCATGAAAAACTCATTTCTGCCTGTTACCAAACCAACGTCTACTTCCATGATGTCACCGCAGGTTATGACCCGCTTATCTTTTTTCAACCTTCTTAAAAGATTGATTTCATCCTCATTGAGAAAGTACTTTGTCCATTTTTCTGTCGTGTGATCTATAGGCTTCACATCGGAACCGTTAATTGCCTTGAAATTGATCGACTTCAGTTCCTCAAGGTTTTCACATTCGATTACTCGTACTCCTTTTCCATGATGTACTTTCTTTTCGCAAAGTAGCAATACCACTTCTTGTTGAATATTGGCAAACACCAATTTCTTGAATGTGATGATGGTGATACGTTCAAAAAACGTAGAGAGAAAAACCCTTGTTTCCGCTGCATATTTCACCTGGAACAGTTCGGCTGGAATCACCATGGCCATTCTGCCATTATCTTTCAGTAAGGAAGCTGAAACGACTAAAAAGGGAACCCAGATATTGGTGAGTTTATTGGGATTTAAACCAAGATTCTGCATCATTTCAATCGCTAGTTTCCGGTGCTCTTCAGGAAAGCTTTGATAGCGAATGAAAGGTGGATTACCAATGACCACATCATACCTGCCTGTTCGGCAGGCAGGTTTGTCTACTCCATTACTGCTGAGATAATGGAAAAAGTCATTGTTAATGATGGTATTGGAATTCAGACCCAAATTAGCAGCCCTTGCTTTGGCTTTCAGTGATTCTTCTTCCAGCAATTCAATCCCTTTGATCCGGCCATTTAAGTCTTCTCCTTCAATCCCCAGTGCTTTAAACCGAAGTATGGCCGATTCAATAAAGTTACCATCACCACAACTTGGTTCTAAAATTCGTTTAGTGTTTTTGTCAATACTCCATTGGCATAAAAAGTCAGCAATAGCCTGAGGAGTATAATAACCACCTCTTAACTTTTGAGCACTCATATTTTCTTTTACCTGTCCCATTATTCTTCTATTGCTAATTCTGTGGTGAACATATCATCATTCATGACCAGACTAAATTCTTCCTCATTGATCCCATATAGGAGATTAATGCATTGTATTAATTGGTCAAATAGTGTATCAAATTTTCTTTGGAACACGGTTCTTTTTGATCCATAAGCGGCACTTTGGAGTTGTGCTTTCGTTTTGATCAGGGTTTCTACGAGCTTAATAATGGTGTTATATGATTCTTTATCCGAAGTGTTTTCGAAATCAATCTGTCGAATAGGAATATTTTCTATAAACTGCTTGCCATGAGAATAATAAGCCCCTCTAAACTCACTTGCTCCTGCCTTCACCATATTCTCAAATAAAGGATGCGATAAAACGCCAAGGAAGTAAAGCAGTGAATACTGTGAATATTCTAACCTCTTGATTAGAGCATAGTAAGGACCATTGCCTCCACCAGTAAATTGTAAATTACTATGATCGATCGCATAAGGGGAATTCTGTTTCATAACTGACCAAACAAGTTTGGGTGTATTATGAAACCTTGTGAGGCTTTGAGAGCGTCCAAATTGATACCATTTGGGATTGTTCCCTTGCAAGCTTCTTTTCTCCAATTGCGGCTTATGCTCCTGTAAATATGACCAGGCAAGCGGAAAGTTGCTTTTAAAATATTCTTCACTGAATAAATAGGCTCCATTATTTCCAACTGAATAAGGAAAAATTATCCGGGCATTGGCTGATATAGTGTCGAATAAGCCAAATGACAAATCGTAAATAGCCGGGAGGCAGATGTTTTTTTCAACTTCCCATTGTCTCCCATTCTTGGTAAACCTATATGTATCTGATGTTTCACTTTCCGGCTCAAAAATGTAAATCTTATCTGCACTGGTTTGTAAACCAACACATATTTCTGACAATTCTTTTAACGGAACAGACTGTGCAGAGCGAAGCTTTTTGAAGACTTTTTCAGTGTCCGGCGAAAGGAATATCCATGGATCAGCATTGAAAGCATCTGTTTGGTAGGAAACAAAGGCATCTTGTTTCTCGAGCAATTCAGGTGTGATTTTTTTAACCCTCTTAAATTGGAAGTCTGTCTTTTTAGCTTTTTGAAGAATTAAGATAGCCGTGTATGTCGATCGATCCGGAAATACCTGTGTAACCCCAAAGTGAGTGATTTTTGAAATTTGACTGTTTGATGTTATAAACTCTCGTAATGCTTTGCCACCTTTGATAAGAAAAAATTTATGCGGCACAATGTAGCCAAGCAACCCATTTGTATTTAAGAGGGCAATGGCTCGTTGAATAAAAACATAGTATTTATCAATGGTTTCCTTTTTAGCAACACTGTATCCAGAGATACTTGATTGGTAGTATTTGATTTCCTCAGGAGCATATTTTACGAGATTTTGAATGCGTACGTAAGGAGGATTGCCAATGATAGCATCAAAACCCTTTGTCTCCTTCAAAAAAGGAAATTCTATTTCCCAATCAAATGGTTTGACATTATGCAGTAGTTGGTCGTTCTCCAATACCTCTGGCATAAACTCAAAGAACTTGGAATCAACCAGTGAATTCCCACATTTAATATTTCCCTTGAGGCTTGGTAGAACTTTCTCGGCATGTTGATTAATGAAGTTGTCAACCGTAGCTTTATTTTCCCCCTCTAAAAGTTTCAACAGCAGACTAAATTCTGATACTTCCGTGGCATAGGGGTTTATATCTATACCATAAATATTTTGCTCAAGGATATTACGCTTAGCTTTAAGCGTAAGTGCAAATGTGGTTTCATCCAGTTGGTAAACCAGCTCATTACTACTCGCATTTTCTTCAATCAGTTTTTCCAGAACCTTTTGCTGCAAAAAGTCATAGGCAGAAATTAGGAAGGTTCCCGAACCACAGCATAAATCTGCGACCTTGATCGTACTTAACTCAGTAAAGGTTTTCCCGATCATCAATGGAGACAAGGTGTCTTTTATGATTTGCTCTACAATGAGTTTAGGAGTCGGAACAACACCATTAGATGCAGAAACTTCCGGTTCTTCCAGAATGGAGTGTTGCCTTCCTGCTTCGAGAACAATACGACTTCCCAAAAACCTTTCGTAGATCTGGCTTAAAATTGTCGGGTCAACAACGGAAAAATCATACGGGCTTAATGGATAATAGAGTTCATTAAAAATCTCGATTAGTACTTCAGAGTCAATGTCAATTTTGAGCGAAAGCGTATCTTCAATAAAATCGAACAGGCCAGAGTTAAATTTCTTATCCGACTGTTGAAAAAGATGCTTCAGCTTATCATAGCTTTTGATATTTTTCAGCGTTTCAAACTTTTCTATCGTTCGATCTTCACAAATTCTCAAGAAGATAATCCGGTTAAGCAGCCTTTGTATCAAAAAGTTAATGTCTTCATCATCTAAGCTCTCATTTTTCTCAATAGCTGTAATGGCTAATTTTTGCCGCCAATCTTCGATTTGCTTTAAGAAATAGTCATCAAAAGTTTGTCCTTTTCGCTCATAAATGGAAAACAGGTCATCCAACCGACCGGAATTGGCTGAATTAAAAGAAACCAGTTGCTGAATCTCGTCAAAGGCATCAACATATTCTTCAAAACTAAAAATTCTGACCCGGGCTACTTGCTCATTCTCTGAAACCTCTGGCTTAAATCTGCAATCAAAAATAATGAGGTGTTCAAAATTGGTTAGAATAGAAATGCCAAGATTGGCGTTCCAGCCATATCTCCTCGTTTGAAAAGCAGCTTTGGCCGATTTTAAAATGTCAACCGAAGGTTTTTTGACTTCAACAAATAGTTTTCTGGTACCGTTGATGCGTAGCGTATAATCAGGATTCTTTTTGGTTGTTTCGTCTTCTACCTCAATGTATTCTTCCTGAATAACATCTCTCAGGAATTGGGTTTTTCCTTTATTATTATCCACATCCCATCCCAGACACTTCAAAAGCGGATCAATAAAGTCGTTACGCACTTGCGTTTCATTGTAAGTTTTTTTAAGACAACTTACTCTGTCCGAACGATATTTTTCTACAAGTTCTTGAATGGTCATGGCTTGTCGAAATCTAATTTACCTTGTTGATGGCTTTTCGATTTTAAATACTTGATTTTCTCCTCCGCCACTTTAAGGATTTCATTGGGGTTTTCCTCCTGCATTAAATCGTAGGCAACTTTGTCGCTGAGCAAAATCAACCCAAGTTTTTCGGTATCTTCGTTGAATAGATCTGCTAAAGCAGGAATCATTTCCTTATTTGCAGACCGTTCTCCTCGTTCGATCTTGCTAAGTGTGGAAGGGTCTATGTCCAGCACGGCGGCAACTTTTCTTAAAGGAAGCCTAGTTTCTTCCCTTAACCTCCTAATGTGTTCCCCAAAAGACTCTTTAATGGTCATTTCCCTGTTTTTCTTGAAAATAAAATCTGGACATTTATTGTCAAATTTACAATATTTTTTTTAATTTCTGTTCTTGCGGACAGGGAAAATTTAGCTCTTTGGTAAGCTTGGGTTTAGGAGGGGGTCTGAGCGTTTCTTATTATGTCGAATGTGCATTGGGAGGAAAATTAAAAATGCAAGAAGTTTGCGACCCTCCAGGCGAAGGCAAGTCCAGCACAAAAAGGATTGAATTCCAAGTGTCTTATTCCAATGGCTGCATGCTTCTGGAAGGATAAACCGGGCCAAATGAG
>JAWLFL010000277.1:0-4842 GCA_041685605.1 Cyclobacterium sp.
CAAGGGACAACCATGGGATCCGACAGGGATTTTGAAGAAATGCTCGCCTGGGTAACAAATCAGGAACTTGTACCGGTGGTGGATGCTGTCTTTCCGCTAAGCAGTGCACTATTGGCATTTGAAAAAATGGAAAAAAGTTCTCAACTGGGAAAGTTGGTGTTGCAAACAGGAACGGAGTCGCAGGATTAGCCTGTTGGCGGGATGCCTTTGGGGAATAAAGTGATTTATCCGGTTATTGCCATGGAAAACAGGAGCTAATCGTTCTCAAATTGGAAATTTAGGTAAGCGTTTTGCAGTTCTTTGAGTGCGTGAGCATTGCTTTGGTTTTTAGCAAGTTCGATTCCTTCCAGGTAGGTGCTTTCTGCTTTTTCCATCAGCCCCAGGTCGGAAAACAACCGGGCAGCATGGTAATAAGAAGGAAGATAACTTTTATGTTCACGTAATAGTTTGTTAAAATAAAAAGAAGCCTTTTCTTTGTCTTGGTTTTGATATTCCAACGCCAAGGCATAAATATTAAATGGATTTCCGGGTTCCTCTTCCAGGTACATTTGCAGTTCCCGTACTCTGTCATGCTGATTCATGGTTTTGCGTTTGATTCCTAGTTGACAAATTTAATTAAAAATTATACATGAAAATATTGGTTTGTATCACGCATGTGCCGGATACCACTTCAAAGATTAAATTCACCGATAATAACACCCGATTTGATAAAACAGGCGTTCAGTTTATCATCGGTCCTTACGATGATTATGCGCTGGCCCGAGCGGTTGAGCTGAAGGAGCAAAGTGGAGGCAGCATCACGGTTTTAAACGTGGGAGAATCGGATACGGAGCCTACCCTACGGAAGGCGTTGGCGATAGGAGCCGATGAAGCCATTCGTATAAATGCTTTTCCTAAGGATGCGGCGTTTGTTGCCAGCGAGATTGCCCGGTTTGCGAAAGAGGAAGCGTTCGATCTGATTCTTATGGGTAGAGAATCCATTGATTACAACGGAGGCATGGTTCACGGGATGGTGGGAGAGCTGCTGGGCATTCCGTCCGTATCTCCGGTGATGAAACTGGATATTGAATCAAACACAGCTACTATTTCGCGCGAAATTGAAGGGGGAAAGGAATTTATTTCCGTAGACCTCCCGTTTGTTGCAGGTTGTCAGGAACCCATTGCGGAATGGAAAATCCCGAACATGCGAGGAATCATGTCCGCCAGAAGCAAACCTTTAAAAGCGATTGACCCGGAAACGTCTGGAATCCTGACTGAAACAAAAAAATACGAGTTACCTCCTGCAAAAGGAGCGGTAAAATTGGTGGATACGGTAGCAGAGTTGGTTGATTTGTTAAAAAACGAAGCCAAAATACTTTAATTAACGAAAGAAAATGTCAATATTAGTATATATAGAGAAAGATCAGGGCCGAATCAAAAGCTCTTCCCTGGAAGCCGTTTCTTATGCGGCCGCCCTGGGGGAAATAACCGGGGATACGGTGCAGGTAGTAAGCCTTGGAGAAGCGGTGGAAGGAGAAGCGGAGCTGCTGGGCAAAGCAGGGGCTGCCGGAGTCATTCAGGTAACGGATGACCGTTTGGATGCAGGAGTCATTCAGGCCCATGCAGAAGTGGTCGCTCAGGTTTTTGATAAGGTAAAGGCGAAAACGCTGGTTTTAGCCAAATCCTCTCTGGGGGATGCCGTGGCGGCGCGTTTAGCGGTAAGGCTGGAGGCTGGCATGGCCACCAATGTGGTGGGGTTGCCGGATTTTACCGGGGGCTTTGTGGTTAGAAGAAGCATTTTCACCGGAAAAGCCTTTGTGGACACCGGTATTCATACCGAGAATAAAATACTGGCCATAAAGAAAAATATCCAGCCTGTGAAAACAGACGGATCGGCCGCTCCGGTTGAAAACGTTGCGATAGATCTTCCCGGGGAGACTTTCTCAGCCAAAATAACCGGCACTGAAAAGGCCACAGGCGAAGTATTGTTGCCGGAAGCGGATATTGTGGTTTCCGGAGGTAGGGGACTCAATGGCCCTGAAAACTGGGAGCTGATAGAGGACCTGGCGGATGCACTGGGAGCTGCGAAAGGTTGCTCTAAGCCTGTCTCGGATTCGGGCTGGAGACCCCATCACGAGCACGTGGGACAGACCGGGGTGAAAGTAGCACCTTCTTTGTACCTTGCGATAGCCATTTCCGGTGCCATACAGCATTTGGCAGGGGTAAATGCTTCCAGATACATGGTGGTAATTAACAAGGACCCGGAAGCACCCTTCTTTAAAGTGGCTGATTACGGGATCGTTGGGGATGCATTTGAGGTAGTCCCAAAATTGACTGAAGCGATTAACGCATTAAAATAATAGACCGTGGATAATACTGTTGAGTTAGAAATCTTGGGTTTATCTTCCAATAGCACCCAATCGGGATCATTCACCTTGGTCCTGGGGGAATCGGAGGGAAGGCGAAAATTACCAATTGTCATTGGAATGTTTGAAGCGCAAGCGATCGCCATAGAAATTGAAAAAATCATTCCCAACCGGCCGATGACACATGATTTATTCAAATCATTTGCCTCCAATTTTCAATTTTCGGTGGATCATATTTTGATTTCGGATATGAGAGAAGGGGTGTTTTATGCTAAAATCATGTGTAAAAACTCCCTTAAAACGGTGGAAATTGATGCCCGCCCGTCGGATGCCATCGCCATAGCTGTCAGGTTCGATGCACCGATCTATTGTGCCAAAGCGGTGATGTCCGAAGCAGCGATTGAATTTACCGAGGAAGATGAAAAAAGGGAACAGGAGGCCTCTGGAGGAGGTACTTCCAGAAAAGATTCCTCAAAAGAAAAAGGCAAATCCCAGGAAGCTTCCCTCAAAGACTTTAGTCTGGATAAACTGAATCAATTATTGGAAAAAGCCATCAGCAATGAGGATTATGAAAGGGCAGCGCGATTAAGGGATGAGATTAACAGAAGAAATTAATCGGAAAAGTGCCCATAGCCGGCAGCCATCCCCATTGTTTTTTAAGGAAGGGAGTAAAAGGTACCGAATTGTTGGGCTGACATCCTTCGTTTCGAGGCGTTTTTTTTTCTAAAAATGGCCGGATATGGACTACGCTAGAGGAGTATTGGGAATAGTGGTACTGGTAGCTATTGCCAGTCTTTTTTCGGCAAACTTTAAAAAGATCGATTGGCGATTAGTAGCCATTGGAATTGCCCTACAAGCCATATTTGGAATATTGATTACCAAGGTCACCTTTGTGGCAGGTGTTTTCAGCAAGATCAGTGAAGGATTTGTGAAATTCCTGAGTTTTTCAGAACAGGGGGCGGAATTCCTATTTGGGGAGTTAGCCAGCAATTCCTTTGGTTTTATTTTTGCATTTCAGGTATTACCGACGATCATTTTCTTTTCCACCGTCTCTGCAGGCCTCTATTACCTGGGGATCTTGCAAAAGGTCGTCTTTGGAATCGCCTGGCTAATGGCACGAACCATGCGGTTGTCAGGAGCGGAGAGCCTGTCGGCAGCAGGAAATATTTTTTTGGGTCAAACGGAAGCTCCCTTGCTGGTGCGTCCGTTTATCCCCACCATGTCCAGATCCGAACTGATGTGTTTGATGACCGGAGGCATGGCCACCATCGCTGGCGGGGTATTGGCGGGGTACGTAGCCTTTTTGGGAGGCGATGACCCGGTAGAAAAGACGCGGTTTGCTACCTATTTACTGGGGGCGAGCATTATGAACGCTCCGGCTGCCATTGTCATTTCTAAGATCATCATCCCGGAAGAGAATAAGGAAGTGATCAACGATCAGTTGCATATCAGTGGTCAAAACACGGATGTAAATCTAATTGATGCCATGTCGAGAGGAGCGACTGAAGGCTTAAAGCTGGCATTAAACGTAGGGGCGATGTTATTGGCCTTTATAGCTGTTATAGCGGCATTGAATTTCTTTCTTTCGGGGGTTATCGGAGATTATACCGGCCTGAACTCCCTGGTGGTTTCCTCTACAAACGGCACCTTTTCAGGGTTTTCATTGGAATATTTGCTAGGACAGGTTTTTCGATTGTTTGCCTGGGTGATCGGGGTGGAATGGAAAGATACCCTGGCTGTTGGCTCGTTATTGGGGCAAAAAACGGTCATTAACGAGTTTGTCGCCTATTTGGGATTAGCCGAAATGAAATCTGCAGGAGACTTGTCTGCCAAGTCTATCGTCATCGCCACCTATGCATTATGCGGGTTTTCCAATTTCAGCTCCATCGCCATTCAGGTTGGTGGGATAGGAAGCATAGCGCCTGAACAGCAGGGAAATCTGTCCAGGCTTGGTATGCGTGCGCTGCTGGCTGCCACCATCGCCTGCCTGATGACGGCCACGGTGGCAGGAGCGCTTTTTTGACTTTCTACTTATTCATGAATGACGATTTTATTGATCTTATCGCCCGCACGAATCTGATCGATGATTTCAAGCCCATCGGTAACTTTTCCAAAACAGGTGTGGTTTCGATCCAGGTGTTGGGTATTGCTGCGGTTATGACAGATAAAAAACTGAGATCCTCCGGTATTTCGGCCCGCATGCGCCATGGACAATACGCCGCGGTCATGGTGCTGTAATTCTCCATCCAGTTCGCAATCGACATGGTAACCAGGACCTCCGGTTCCATTGCCTTTGGGACAGCCTCCCTGGATCATAAAATCCGGGATCACCCGGTGAAAAGTCAATCCATCATAAAAGCCTTTTTGAGCTAATTGAATAAAGTTTGCGACGTTTTTTGGGGCATCTTCCTCGTAAAAGGTGATTTTCATGGTGCCTTTTTCGGTTTGAATTTCTCCGGTTTTCATCAAGTTATCGTTTGTTTTTTTGCAATAATAC
>JAWLFL010000066.1:0-19605 GCA_041685605.1 Cyclobacterium sp.
CTGTAGTTCGGGGTTTTCGTCGAAGGACTTGATATGCTTTTTGGCATCGGCTTCCCGCTTGGCCTTAATCAGTTCGATCGCTTCCTCCTCGGTGACGGAGAGGGGATCGTATTCTTTTCCCAGGGAAACAAACTTCCCATCGTGGCGGATATAGGGACCAAAACGGCCAATGGCGGCTACAATTTTCTTGTCTTCAAAATGCCCCACATCCCGGGGCAATTTGAAGAGCTCCAGCGCATCTTCCAGGGTCATGCTTTCGATAAACTGCCCTTTAAGCATGCTGGCAAATTGTTTTTCTTCGTCTTCCTGCTCGCCAATCTGCACCAGGGGGCCGAATTTGCCCAGGCGGGCAATGATCTTTTTACCCGTTTTGGGATCGATGCCCAGCTCTTTGGAGGAATTGACATCGGTGCGCTTGATGTTTTCCGTTTGTTCTACCTTGGAGTGGAAAGCTCCGTAAAAATTCTGGATCATGTCCTCCCAGGGCTGCTCTCCGTGGGCTATGTGGTCAAATTCCTTTTCCACCTTGGCGGTAAAAGAAAAATCGATGACGTTGGGAAAATGTTCGACCAGAAAATCGTTGACCACCATGGCAATATTGGTAGGGAAGAGCTTGTTTTTTTCCGTGCCGGTGGTTTCGGTTTTCTCCGCAGAGACGAATTCGCCGTCTTTGATGACCATTTCGCTGTACTTTCTGGGCGTTCCTTCCCGGGATTCCTTCAGTACATAATTTCGTTTTTGAATGGTGGAAATGGTCGGCGCATAGGTGGAAGGACGTCCGATACCCATTTCTTCCAATTTTTTTACCAGGGAGGCTTCCGTGTACCGGGCCGGTGGACGGGTAAAGGACTGCCTGCCCTTCATTTCGATCAACTGCAATTCCTGTCCAACTGTCAAGGGCGGTAACAAGCCTTTGGCGGTGGATTCTTCCTCTTCCTCCTCGTCGGTGCTTTCCAGGTACACCTTGAGGAATCCCTGAAATTTGATAACCTCACCGCTGGCGCTCAGGGTCTGATCGGCGTTGGAGATGGCAATAGACACGTTGGTTTTCTCCAGTTGGGCATCGGCCATCTGGGAGGCAATGGCCCGCTTCCAAATCAGTTCGTATAGGCGCAGCTCGTTGCGGTCCTTACCGGCTTCGGTGACCGAAAAGTCGGTGGGCCGAATCGCTTCGTGTGCCTCCTGCGCTCCCTCGGATTTGGAAGTGAATTTGCGTTTGTGGTGGTATTCATTTCCAAAAGCACCTTTAATTTCGCCCTCAGCACTTTTCAGCGCATCCTCGGAGAGGTTCACGCTATCGGTACGCATATAGGTAATCTTACCGGATTCGTAGAGTTTTTGGGCAATATTCATGGTTTGGGCCACTGAGAAATACAGCTTTCTACTGGCCTCTTGCTGCAAGGTGGAGGTGGTAAAGGGGGCAGCCGGTGTTTTTTTCGCTGGCTTGGTTTCCAGGGATTTGATTGAAAAATCTGCCTCCAGGCAATTTTTCAGAAAGGCTTCGGCCTCTTCTTTCGTATCGAATTTCTTGGGCAATTCCGCCTGCAGTTGCTTGCCTTCTACATCAAACTGGGCGGTAATTTTATAGGAGGAGCTGGCCTCAAATTTTTCGATTTCCCGCTCCCGGTCCACGATAAAGCGCACGGCCACGGACTGCACCCGGCCAGCGGAAAGGCCCGCTTTTATTTTTTTCCATAAAACCGGCGAAAGCTCAAAGCCCACCAAGCGGTCCAGAATACGTCGGGCTTGCTGGGCATTGACCAGATCCAGATCGATCTTGCGGGGAGATTCCAGGGCCTTGATAATAGCGGATTTGGTGATTTCCCGGAATACAATTCGTTTGGTATTTTCGTCTGTCAGGTTGAGGACCTCCTTTAAATGCCAGGAAATGGCCTCTCCTTCGCGGTCATCGTCACTCGCCAGGAAGATGGTCTCTGCCTCCTTCACTAATTTTTTTAATTCCCGGATTACTTCCTTTTTATCCGGGCTGACCTCATAGGTAGGCTTGAATTTATTTTTGATGTCAATCGCATTTTCCCCTTTCGGCAAATCCCGAACATGCCCGTAACTGGAAGTGACTTTAAAGTCCTTTCCAAGGTAACCTTCTATGGTTTTGGCTTTTGCAGGGGACTCGACAATGACTAAATTCTTTGGCATGGTTGATTTCGTTAAAGATAAAAATACATGGGACCAGGTAATTCTCCGCTAATTAAGGCCTAAAAATAGATGTCATATAATTAGCTTCCAAATATTCCTCCCATCCAATTTTTATTGCCGCCGTAAAATCTACATATTTAATTTTCAAAGAACAGACCAACGAACGCTTATGGTTAAGGAATTACTATTGGCCCGACACGGGCAGGCGGAAGCCCCCTCTTTCGCGGTGGACGATAAGGACCGGAAGCTGACTCCTGCCGGGATGCAACAATTACAGCGGCTGGGTAAATTGCTATCCATCAACCATCAACCCTGCGATTACCTGGTTCACAGTCCCGCTACACGCTGCCGGCATACGGCCGAGATCCTTGCACGGGAATTGAAGGTCAAAACCCTGGTATCCGTTTCCAGTATCTACCGGGCCGGGCGGGATGAGTTGCTCCGCGTGATTACCGATTTTCCTCCGGATACCAACCATGCCCTTTTGGTGGGGCACAATCCTGCCATTAGCCAGATGGCGGCCTACCTTACCGGAGAATCCCACCTGGTATTTTCTCCCGGAATGATGGCCCGCATCCATTTTCAGGAGCTGGATTGGGCCGCGGTATCCAAAGATACAGGTACCCTGGAGGAAATCCTCCAATAACCCACTTTAGGTTTCTTCGATTATTTTTCAATTCATTAAATACAATCCACACACATGTCAGCTAGAAATGCCGATATTACCAATTTTGACCCGAATGGCTTGGGAATTGCCGGGAATTTATTTGGACTTCCCTACGAGCCCGAAAACAGCCAATTGACGATATTACCCGTGCCCTGGGAGGCGACGGTGTCCTACAGTTCGGGTACTGCCCGGGGACCCGCAGCCATTCTTGAAGCTTCCGTTCAGGTGGATTTGTTTCAGGAAGACATCCGCGATGCCTGTAAGCTGGGAATTTCCATGCTACCAATGGATCAGGATACTGAAGCAGCAAATAACAAGTATCGCTTTCTGGCCGAAAACTACATCCAATGGTTGCAGGCGGGTTCGCAGCCGGATCAGGACGAACGCTTTGCGGCCGTTCCGGAAATCATCAACGGGGCCTGTCGGGAAATGAACGATTGGGTGTACCAGCAGGCAAAAGATCAATTGGAACAAGGCAAAATGGTTGGTTTGCTGGGCGGAGACCATAGCACCCCCTTAGGACTGGTCCAGGCCTTGGCAGAACGAAACGAAGCTTTTGGTATCCTGCAGATCGATGCGCACGCGGATTTGCGGACTGCTTACGAAGGGTTCGATTTTTCCCATGCCTCGATTGCCCACAATTTTCTAAAAATACCGCAGCTGCAGCGACTGGTACAGGTTGGGGTTCGGGATTTCTGCAAACAGGAATGGAATCTCAGCCAAGCCGATGCCCGTTGCCGGATGTTTACCGACGGCAATCTTAAGGAGCAATTGTTCCAGGGCAACACCTGGGATGCCCTTTGCCGGGAAATCATCGCAGACTTACCGGAGCAGGTATACCTCAGCATCGATATAGACGGTTTGATTCCACAGCTTTGCCCAAATACTGGTACCCCGGTGCCCGGGGGACTGGATTACCAGCAACTGATGCATTTAATTAAATTGTTGGTCACATCCGGCAGGAAACTAATTGGATTTGACCTGGTAGAAGTAGCACCCGGTACGGATGGAGGCGAATGGGATGCCAACGTCGGTGCCCGTGTCCTGTACCGTATCGCCAACCTGGCTGCTGTCTCGCAGGGTAAGTTGGAATGGGCTTAGTGAAAAAATCCCTAGCTTAAACCATAAGAGAAAGGGGGAATTGTAAGCGTTCGGATTTGCGGCATCAAAAAGCCTTACCATCGCTCAGTTCGATTAAAACAATTAATCGAAATTTCCTTGCCTGTGACAAGAAAAAATCCGGCACAATATTCCGATATTTGCTACTCAATTTTTTCTGATGAAAAAGCGCATTCCTTTCTGGCAATTGATAGCGGAATCCATCCGGGGTAAGGAACAGGACTATACCCGTATCCCCATAAAAACGGGGATTGTGCTGCTGGCGGTTCCCATGATTCTGGAAATGATCATGGAATCCCTGTTTGCCGTGGTGGACATTTTTTTTGTAGGCAGGCTGGGAGAGGATGCCGTGGCGACAGTGGGACTTACCGAAGCCGTACTCACCCTAATCTATTCGCTGGGAGTGGGCATCAGTATGGCCGGTACGGCCATGGTGGCCCGCCGTTTCGGAGAAAAAAACTACCAGCGGGCCGGAACCGTTGCCTTTCAATTGCTGCTGGTAGGTGTGCTGGCCTCCCTGGCATTGGGCATGGGAGGATACCTTTACTCCCGGGAAATACTGGCCATCATGGGTGCGGAATTGCAGGTATTGGAAATCGGTACGGCCTATACCGAAATCATTTTTGCCGGAAACACCGCCATTATGCTCTTGTTTCTAATCAACGGGATTTTCAGGGGTGCAGGTGCTCCCCATCTGGCCATGCGGGCGCTTTGGATTTCCAATGGCTTGAACATCGTTTTGGACCCCCTGTTGATTTTTGGCCTGGGTTCCTTCGAAGGCTTAGGCCTGGTAGGTGCTGCCTGGGCCACTACCATTGGAAGAAGTGTGGGCGTGCTGTACCAGGTATACCATCTGGTAAACGGCAAGCACCGCCTGGTCATTGGCCGGCAAAACCTGAAAGTACGTTGGGTGACCCTGCAAAAAATCATTCGTATTTCCGTCGGGGGAATGGGGCAGTTTCTGGTGGATTCGGCCGCCTGGATCGTGCTTACCCGCATCGCGGCAGAGTTTGGAAGTGCTGCGGTGGCCGGATACACCATTGCCTTCCGGATTTTGCTCTTTAGCCTGATGCCGGCCTGGGGGCTCTCCTCCGCTGCTGCCACGCTGGTGGGGCAGAACCTGGGAGCTGGGAAAGCCTTCCGGGCAGAACTTGCTACCTACTTGACAGCCCGCTACAACTTTATCTTTCTGGCCTGCGTCACCCTTATTTACCTGCTGTTTGCAGATAGCCTGGCCGGCATATTTGTGCAAGGAGAGGAAGTAAGGGAAATCGCCGCTACCGGATTAAAAGTAACCGTTTTGGGGTATATCTTTTATGCGGTGGGTATGGTCATGGTGCAGGCCTTTAATGGTGCGGGAGATACCCGTACCCCTGCCTATATCAACGTGGGGGTATTTTGGTTGCTGGAAATCCCCATGGCTTATGTCCTGGCAATTACCTTCCATCTGGGTACGCTGGGAATTTTTAGCACGATTGCCTTCTGCCATTCCCTTCACGCGGTGATTGCGTTATGGTTTTTTCGAAAAGGGAGGTGGAAGTTTGCCAAGGCTTAGGGATGGTTTGATTTTTTAATGGTATGATGGTTTAATTGGTTAATTGACAAAGAGAGGGGGAGACTTAGAGACGAAGGGCCGGATGGAACGTACAGGAATTTTTAGTCACTAAGGGCGCAAAGAGCCGCAAAGGACACAAAGGGATGATTTGATGATGGTGCGATGGTTTAATTGTTGAACTGAAAATCAATTAATCCAAGCCCCGAGGGGGCGAAATACCACTAGCCCCGGGTAAGCCGACTAGGGAGGCGCAGCCCGGGGTAGTTGGAGCCTCGCTATCCCTGCATTGGCTATCCAGCTGCTCAATAGTGAAGCCAGCTTTCCGCCAATGCCCGGGCACGTTTGTGGCCTCCCCCTGGGCTCTGACGGGTCACAGTTAAAGAGGGAGGGCCTATGGGACTCAGAGACTCAGGGATGATGTGGTGATATGACGGGTAGACGGAGAGATCGATCATTTCCGGTCCCTGAGCGGAGTTGAAGGGATGGTGTGATGGGAAACGGGATAAAACAAAACTACCGATCGTTTAGCAGACCGGTAGTTAGCTTAGGTAAAATAGGTATTGATAAGGTAAATAGCTTTGCGGGTAATTTCCTTTCAACACTATAAAACTAACCTTAACTGATGGATTTGGGGGTATCCATTTGTAACCATATAGGGTATAAAATGTTGCATCGGGCCGAAAAAGGCTTTCTGCATGCTTTTTTAGGTAGCAACTCAATTTATCCCCCACTAATAAACCGTCGTCAGCACCACCAATTGATCTTTTTCGGTAAGGACGATTTTTCGGTTCTTGTCCGGATTGAGGAGCAGGTGAGTTTTTCTGCCCGGTTTCGGCTGCAGTGCCAGGCCAAGGGCGGTTTCACCATGAGAGGCGGCAAGGGCTTCGATTTCATGGAAAGCGATTTCTCCCGGTGAAATACCATAGGTGGCGATTTCCCTAAAAATAATTTCCGCTCCGCCAACGGTAAATAATTCACTGTAAATGCTACTTAATTCCCGCTGAAGGGCAATACCTGCCAGCAGGTGGCTTAATACCATCGGGCTGATAATTACCTCACTTTGATAGCGCCGGATCAGGGATTCATTGCTGGGATCCGCCAGTTCAAGCGATACAGAAGGTCTTTTTTTGGCATTCTCCAGGACTTCTTCCAGTAAAACATATCCTACCATGGTGCGTGCATCGGCTTCTTCCTCCTCTTCCATGCGGTCACTGCTGATCATCAGAATATGGTCAAAGGTTTCGGCTCCGGTTTTTTGGATCTCCGATTCCCGGATATAATCGGCCACCACGTGATCCAACGATACCCTATTCGGGTTTTCTTTCAAAAACTGAAGTTCTTTTTCCCGTTCCTTTACGGGCCGTATGGCCACCAGGCGGACAAAGTAAGTTTCCTCCTCGTAGGAACATAATTCCTTGATCAGGGAAGGAACATGCTCATTCCACCCCAAAATCAACACCCGGATGGTGTCGGTCGTTTCCTCCGGAGCTAGTGGGGACCGGAGAAAGGAGTCAGGGGCCTCCCTGGAGAGCGAAGTGGTTTTCCAGACCAGGTCAGCGGAACTTCGGGCCATCACTACCAGCCGCTCTCCCTTTTCCAATAGGTGACTTTCAGGGATATTCAATTTGGGAGTGTATTGATCTGCAGCATTACTAACCAAGCCCATGATGACGGCCTTGGAAAAGGCCTTTTTTATACTTCCCAGAGAAAATCCGACAAGATCGGGAAATGGTTGACAAAAAAGGTTGTTGTTTACGGTCTGGGAAAGGATCTCATTGTAAACTTCCGAGAGCCCCGGATGCCGAATATTCTGTGCCATCAACCTACTGATAATGGTATTGCTACCGACCACTTCCAGCGGACCCGAATAAGCTCTGTAGGCAGCCTTTACCTTGTACTCATCCTGAATTTCGGCCACTACATAGGGTAATTTTTGTCTCGGATACAGGCTGGCTTCTGCATTGAGGGAAAGCAGGCATTTGATGGTTTCTATGTCCGGGCTGATCAGCTCTCTTCTGCCATAAGCCAGACTGGGAATGATGATGGCAGAGGCATTCAGGCTGTCTACCCGGCGTAAGTGTTCCCGGTCTATGGCCAACCCGGTACGCAATACAATTTCATTTGCACGGTTCCCGATAATGGGGTGGTCTCTAAGTTCCTGCAATTGGAAAGGCCCAACTTCTTCCGACAGGATAATTAGTTGCAATTTTCGGGCACCAAAGCGTATCAAAAATCGCTTTATTCTCCCTGCGGACTGGAATATTTCCGCCGCAATATGGATGGTCCGGTTGGACCAACCCAGAATTAATAGGTGGTTATTTGCCGTGACCGGAGTCAGTCCCTGTTCCAGGTGCCGGATCTTTCGGTTCATCCAGGTGGTAATGATGGCTACCAAGGAGCCTAAAAACACCACATATCCGGCGACGGTGATCAGCGTCGAAATAAATCGCCGCCAGCCCCCCTCATCATCTCCCAGGTAGCCCGGATCGGAAAGGCGTAAAAAGGCCCACCAAACCGATTCTCCAAAGGTGGAGGTGGGAGGTCCGGAAGGCATCACCAGCAGTCCCCCGACCAGGGAAATCAACCCGATAAAAGCTGCGACCAGTAAAAGCTGGAAGGAGGCACCTTTTACCAATTGCCGTTCAAGGGTGAAAAGAATTTTCTGGCGAATACGCGGTTTCTTGAGTCGCATACGGAAAGTTAAAGCTGCTTGGTGTTTCTGCCCCCAATATACCTAATTCATCAGATTAAACGAATGGGATTTCTGCGCCGGATTTCTTTCCAGATAATTATGGGTAACTTCAATCTGTACCCCACCTTCGCGGATTAATGACTTCCAAAAGCATCCAATGGCTGGTGATCGTATCTCCTCTATTCAGGTATTTTCAGAAGCATCCGTCTCATTTATCCAGTAGCCTGAAATTTTTTACCAGCTTTCCTTTCAATTGTTTTTGCCAGCGTTCGAGCAGGGGCTGTTCCAGGCTAAATTCCCGGTATTCATCTGGATTCATGATGGGAATGCCTTTGACAATGGGATACATTCGTTTGCATTGGGCACAATGCAGCCAGCCCTCCGCTATATTACCATGCAGGTCTTCGGTAATTCGGGTCAATTCCAAATCCGATCGGTCAAAGGGACAACATAATTTTTCAATCGTTGATAACTTCATTGTTTTTTTTCGTTCTAAGTAGGTATGAAAACTGTTCCATGGCTTTTGCCGGGTTAGCTTGCCCCATGATGCCGGAGATCAGGGCCAGGCCTCGGTGAGGAATAGTGTCCAATTCGTTAAGATTTTCCGGGCGGATTCCTCCTGCCAAAAAAAACGGCAGGTGGCTGGAGTCGGCCGCTGCTCGAAGGGTGTCTTTGCTGACCAATTCACAGGCTTCCGCATTGGGTGAAGGGAATACCGAACAAAATGAAATATAGTCGAAACCCTTTTCTTCTGCTTTCTGAAGCAAGGACAAATCATTCGTACACGTCAGTCCCAGGACGGTACTTTCCGGCAAACGCTTTCTGATATCCGTAAAATTGGCAGGAATTTGATCAAAATGAACCCCATCCAGTGCCGTTTTACTCACCCATTCCCAGGAATTATTGATCAAAACCGGAAAGGGATAGGATTTGGCCAATTCACAAACGTTCTCAATGAATGCTCTCGCATCCTGTTTCGGGCTAAAATGATCCCAAATTTGTACGGCAATGAGCGGATACTGAAACACCGCTTTTAAATCCTGAAACAATTCCTTTTCGGGTTTTGCCTGTGGGTCAAGAACCAGGTAGATTCCTTTTTCGGAGCTTAGGTTAAGTCTTTTCATTTCCATCCTTGTTTGCTGGCCTGAAAAAAGGCTGCCCAGTACGGATCTTTTTTCTGATAAATAAGTGCTTTGTCTTGGCCATTTTCCGCTAGCATCATGCCCTGCCTGGCATCGGTCAGTTCTCCCACCACTGTGCAGGGGATACCTGCTGATACAAGCCTTTGTTCCACCGATGCTGCTTTTTCCTTTTTGCAGGCAATGATCATGGAGCCCGCCCCGATACAATGCAGGGGGTCCAAATCAAAAACCTCACAGACAGCAGCCTGCGCCGGGCTAACCGGAAGTTTGTTTTTGTCAAGATGCACCCCGCAACCGGCAGCGGTTGCCAATTCGTAAATGGCACCCAGGATTCCTCCTTCGGTGACATCGTGCATGGCAGTAACGTCGCTGTCGGTTCCTTTCGCCACCAGGCCATCTTGCATGGAGGAAGTATCATAGAACGCATCCCAGGCCGCTTGGTATCGTTCCCGGCCTATCTTATTTTGGACGGTTTCGGGAAAACTCATCGCCAGAATGGCAGCAGAAGAAATGGCCGCCGATTTGGTCACCAGCAGTACCTCGCCTGCCTGGGCTTTGTCAGCGGTCAGTGCTTGACCGGCGGGAAGAATACTGATAAAAGTACCCCCTCCGGCGATGGTTGAATTTTGTCCGGCAACAAATCCGGTATGCCCGCCGGTGATGGCCATGCCTATTTTCTGGCAAAAGGCGTGGATATGCTCCCAGTAGGTCTTAAAATCCTCCTGGCTAAACTCAGCCGGAAGGTTTAACACAAATTGACCGTATTGAGGGGCAAAACCAGTGGTAGCCATGTCATTGGCCATCAATTGCACCGAAAGCCAGGCGGATTCCTGCAATCCCAAACCGGGGATCAGCGATAAGGGATCGCTGGTTAAGGCCATGACCTGATCTCCTGGCAAGGCTACCAGTGAGACATCCAGGCCAAAACCCGGTTTCACCAGCACTTCCGGCCGTTTTTCGCCGCATCGTGAGGCGATAAAGGTCTCCAGAAACGTTTCATCTATTTTTCCAATCGTATTGCTCATTAGTCATGTAGTTGTATGTATAAACCAAAGAAATCGCCATAAGGTAATCGCCACTGCTGCACGGGAAACCACTTGGGCAACCCGGTGCAACTCCATTCGATGGTATAAGACCTACCCTTTAAGGCTTCCTGAATCACCGCTATTAATTTTTCGGGTGTATAAAAAGTCGCTGTCACATAAAAGGGGTTTTTTCCAAAGAGTTGCTGAACTCTGCGCCTTAGTACCTTTGGCGAATTGCGGTTCATCATGCCCATGGCGATGCCATATCGGGCCACCCTTGCCGCTTCCCGGATAACTCGTACCGGGTCTTGGTAATATTCGAAGGTGGTGATAAAGGCCAGGGCATCAAAGGTATTGTCCTTGAAGGGCATGTGATGGGAATCGGCCATGACCAGATCCCCCTCAAAAAGGTGGATGGCCTGTGAAAGCATCAATGGGGAAATGTCGCCGCCAGAAGCTTCGATGCCAATCTCTTTCCACCAGCGGGTAAACCGGGTGGTGCCACAGCCAAACTCCAGTAGCGTTTGGATCCGCTTGTCTTTGGAGACCAACTGCTCCATAACCTTTTTCTGCCAGATTTCGGCCCGCTTGTACCGGCCTTCGTACCAAAGTTCGTAGGTATCGGTATGTTTCCGGTTAAAAAACCATTCCGGTCGGTTTTGCCAGTTTTGCTGTTGTTGGGGAATCAGTTCTCCTCCTGCCTGTTTTATTTCCATAGTTGCATTAAAATAAAAATTCCATCCGATTGGACTGGCCAAAGGAATGGAGCGGCAACTAACACGATGGAAATTTGGCTGGCTGGCATCCCTACGTTGGCATTATCCAAATCAGGTTTCGGGTTTGATCTCAGCCTGATATTCATCAAGCACCCCGTGCGATTATTTCAAGAGTCAAAAGTATTCAATTTATCCGGTGAAGCAAATAATTGGCTTTTTTTTAACAATTGGCTCGTTCTTTTTTGATTTACCCAAAAAACATGCCCCTACAATTTTTTATCCTTTCAGAAAATACTTATTATTCCTAAAGCATTGAAAAGTAACCCCTTAACTCATGACAGTAGTATCCAAATTTCTTTCCTGGAAAAAAGGAAATACCCATGTTTCCTGGGCATTATTACGCCTGGTGACTCAGGTAATTTTTAACCGGGACAATGTACCCAAACACATCGAAATCCTGGATGATACCCTGACCGATCACTGCTCCCGGCAGAAACGAAGTCGCTGGGTAAGGACGATCAATTTTCTGGTCACCCCGCGGTTTGTGCGGAGGTTGGTGGAGAACAGGCTGAACAAAAACATGGCAAAGCATGAGCGGGTGGTGTTGTCCCTGGATAAAGAATTGACCCAGGAGGACTTCTTTTCCAAAGATAAAAAGGCCCGGCAGAAATGGGGTAATTGGTACGGCAACCATTTTTCCGAACCCCTGCGGTTTTTTGTGCCGGGAAATGGGGAGTACAAACATTTCTCTCCCAAAAATGAAGCCTGCACCCGATACGATTACCAGGGCCTGGAAGAAGTGGTGGAATTGGTTAAGCTGGCGGAAGAAAAAGATAAAAAAATTCGGGCCGTAGGTTCAGGCCATGCGCTGACAGCCGTGGCGCAGTGCGAGGATTACCTGGTTTGCACCCAACATATGAACATGACCCAACGGCCCGCCGAGGACTGTATTAAGGAGGAGTACCGGGTTGGATTTGAAGTGACGGTTAATTACGAAAATAAGAAGCGAAAGGAAAGGCATTTCCTGTTTGAAACCGGGGGCGGAACCAAAATCAGGCATCTGATCCAGGCACTTACCTATCATGGGTTTGCCCTGATTAATCAGGGTGGATCCAGTATCCAATCCATTTCCGGTGCCATTGCTACCTCCACTCATGGATCAGGTATCGGCATAGGCCCGGTTTCAGCATTTGTAAAATCCATCACCTTGGTAGGAAAGGGAGGGAAGGTATTTCGCATAGAACCTACCGATGGGGTCACCGATCCGGAGCTATTCGCCAAGGGTAAATTGGTTATTGATCACAAAGCAACGCTGATTCAGGACGACGAGAAATTCAATGCGGTCATGGTGGGCATCGGCTCGGTGGGCATTATTTTTTCCATGATCCTCGAGGCCCAGCCGGAATACCGGCTTATGGAAGAACGAATCATGCGAAATTGGGAGGATGTCAAAGCGGAAATGCAACAAGATATGTACCGATATATTAATGCACACCGACATTTTGAGGTACTGATCAACCCCTATCGGGACATGGAAGCAGCAACGGAAGAAGAGCGAAAACGAAAATGCCTGGTAACCACCCGGAATTACAGCCAGCAGCGACACGAAGAGCACCATGCGGGAAGGGAGCGGAATTACATTTCTACTTTTATTTCCGGCATCGCCATTTCAGGAAGGCTTTCTCCCTGGGTGTTTAATAAGAACCATCTATCGATTCCCAAGATGACAAACAACTCCATAAAAAGACTGGTGGACCACACCGGAGATGAGGGGGGAGGCTTTGAAGACGTGGCCAGAAACGTACTGGATCAGGGTTTGGGAGAGCTGAAGTTCTACGGGTATGCCATCGAATTTGGATTTCCCCTGGACAAGGTTTTTGAGGCAGTAGACCTAATTATTCGGGTATGCGAGGAGTCTCAACATTACGATCACCTGCTGGCCGCTCCGTTTTCCCTGCGTTTTGTAAAACAATGTCCGGCGCATTTGTCCATGATGCAACAGGCTGATATGTGCATGATTGAGTTGGTAAGCGTCAAAGGGGTTACGGGCAGCCTGCCGTTATTCATGCGACTGGAGCGGGAGCTACTCGCTTCGGGTGCCATACCGCATTGGGGGCTTTCCGTAGAACCCTGGCACCGGGAAATGGTGGAAAAAGCCTTTCCTCGATTCAGCGACTGGGAAAAAGAACAGGAATTTTTTGGTGGGGCCACCTTCCGAAATGCTTTTCTGGAGCGGATCAAACAATCATAACGCTCAGGGATTAGTTCACGTTCGGATTTACGGTATGCAAATTACTGAATTCATAAACCTTGCCATCGTTCAGCCCGATTACATTACCCCAGTTCAGTAAAAAATTCCCATTTCACCAAATCCCCCTTTTCCAAAGGGGGTTGGGGGATTTAGGGACGGAAATCACAGAAAATTACGATCTCAAAAACGGAATATTGACTTTATTGATAGTTACGTAACAAAATCCCTCCCGACATTGGTCGGGACAGGCTCTCGCCCCTTGTCAAGGGGGATTTGTTCACAATCCAATTAATTTGTACGAGTGGGTGACTACCTGTTCCGGAAAGCCGCCAATTCCTTGTAAACCCTTCTTCTGGCTCGGTTGATGCCGCCGACCGGCGCATGGTCTGCCAGTCCTATCCAGGGTGAAAATTCCATTTTTTCTCCCAGCGCATTCCTTTCGGGAGTATCAAATTCCTGTACGGGAAGAGTTAAGGTGGCCAAGGGGATCAAATCTGCTTTCCAGGCCTTTGACGTATTTTCCAGGGGATGTTGGTCTTCATTTTCATGAAGTTGAATGGAAAGGGTGAACGCATGAATTCTCTTCTTGCAGTCTTCCACCAGTTGCTCTTTTAGAAAGGAAACTGATTTTTCCTTTTCCAGGGTGTAACCGAGAGAGGGATCATGAGGGCTTAAGACAAATTTGACAAATGAATCCGGTCCAAAGCGAAAAGCTCCTCCGGAAAAATAGGTTTGTGAAAGCAGGTTGTCATGTTTGGCCGAATATTTCAGGGTAAGGTAGATGCTCCGCCAATGTTTTGGGTGGATCGCAAAACGCAGTTGTTCCCAAAAACCAAATAAGACAGCCCGGATGGCTTTTCGATACAGCCGAATGTTCCAGGCCGAAAGAATGGGACTGGTTGTCAATAGAAAGTTTTGCGTAGGTACCCCCATCGGGTCTCCTTCCAGCATTTCTCCATCCACATCGAGTACCTTGATGGCCAGCCCTCTCCCGGACGCTGGTTTGTCGGATTGTACTTTGGGGGGCGCATTGGACAAGCGAATCCAGGCCTCATAACTTTTTGCTTCCTTGAATAATCCCTTCCTTAGCGCTTCGGGAATATCTGGCTTAATGGTTAAGGTCCCTTTCAGCAAGCCATGCATTTTAGGATGAAAGTTTCTCCGGATGGTGCCTTGGGGATATTCCTTTTGGAGGAATGCTTTCATTTCCTCCAATAAATTCTGAATGTCTTTTTCTTCTTCGGGTGTATAGAAATCAGTCATTATCAGTCAGGTAATGCAGTGCCCGGATTCCGGGAAAGAAGAAATAGGCCCCGCCTTTGATATGCGTAAAATTAGGTAAACTGCTGTGTACTTTTCTTACCGGATATTCCGGAATGCTGAACGAATCCGTCTTTCGGCGTTCGTTTTCATAGTGATTGCCAATAATGGGATCTGCATCGTTTTCCAATCCTCCAAATTTATGAAAGTTCACCCAGTTGTTTTGGACAAATTCAAATTGCCTCCGGATATCGGTGACCAGGCAGATAAAATGCAGGCCTCTTTCTTTCCCGTCGTCGGGCTTTTGCAGGATCATTTCCGGATCTAGTTCCGGCGTTAGTGGAGGTCCGTAGGGTCTGCCTTTTCGTAGCATCCGGTGCTTGGCAGCCATTTCCCGGGAATCCTTTCTACTTTTTTCGGTGACCAAGTGGTCCCGGGGATTGGTACGGCGGATATGAGCCCCAATGGGACATTTCAATCCCGCTTTATCTTCCACCCAGTATTCAAAATCATTGGTATCAGACTGGGAAGGATCCGGCTGAAACGGACAGCGGGTCAATGGGGAACCGTCTGGCCATCGGCCAACCATTTTACTAGCCAATCCAATTGCAGCCGATGGGTCGGTGCTGTTGGCTTTCATATACTCCCAAAAAGTGGATACATGTTGTTTCATCTGCCTGAATACCAGGTAACAGCCATTTTTTCCCAGGTCTTTCAGGTTAGAATCATCCCGATACTCAGGTAGCTTGTTGTTGGGGTCCAATTGGGGCGGAACCGTAGGCGAGGGGGCCAGTTCATCGTAGAGATTATCGTATCCCATGATAAACTCGCCGGCGGGAAAGGTGGTGTCCGGATCCTGGGGCGGGTGGGATAGCAATTCTCGGATGATAGGTCTGGAGATATCGTCCCGAAACCCAAAATGTTCTTTTTGGCCTTGCAAAAGGCCGGTGGGTAGCGCATGCAGTTCCGTGATGCCTTTCCCATCCGAAAGCTGCCGAATGTCGGCCAGGGTTTCGTTCAATTGGTTTTCGTCCTTTCCGTAGACCAGCAACAGAAAATGCAAGGGTTCGTTTCCCCAATCCCAATGTTGGGGTGCATTTTCGCCGGTGTCCCCCAGAACGAACTGCCGTTGCAATTCAGCCATGCCTTCCTTAAACTCCCGGCAAAAGCTGTCCAGCACGGGCTCAGGCAGCTCCAAAAAGGCCAATCCCTCGTAGGTAAACGCCAGTTGCAGGGCTTCATTTGCTGGCTTTTCGGAAGCAGGAGTGATTTTTGGGATAAGTTGCCGGATAAATTCCAGGGCTTCTTCGCGCTGGGTTCCGGTATACAGCAGGTATTTGGCACTGGGCAGGTTCCCGTATCCGCGAACCAACAAGCCTTGAATGTCTTCTTTTTCCAGTTTACTCATGGTCAAATGGTTAACAGCCAGTCTTTGATGGCCGGGTCATCCATCTTTTTGAAAAGCCCCTCACGGAAAGCCCTGTTTCGTTTTAGGTTTTCCACACTCAGGTTTCGATTGTAGCTGTACCAAAACTGGGTGATTTTTTGATGGGCGCGGACACCTTTCATGTATTCGCTTCGGTGATTGTATTGCTTGTGCACCAACCAGCGGGTCGCCGGGAAACCAAAAGCGTGGCTAAAGATAACGGCCATGTTCATGGACCTCCGTTCACTATCTACAAAATCATGCGCATAGGCTTCGGATAAATTATCAAAATTGGCGATAAAAACGAGTCGTTTGCCTTTATCCATTTGTAGCCATCGGGCGGTATGCACGGTGGGAATGTAGGCAAAATAGGCCACCAAGCCGACCAACTTCAGGGTAAGGGCCAGGAAAACCCTTCGGACCCAGCCTTTTTTCAAAGGGGCGATGACAGTCATTTCGTTGATTACCGGGTTGGTTTCCAAGGCCACAATCTCCCGCACTTTTTCATCGGAAAGTGCAGGTGAGGGTTCATGGGGATTGTTTTCATTTAGCCGAAGCAATAAAAAAAGCAAACCTGTTACCAGAAGGAAGACTGGAAAGATCCAGGCCAGCCACCTGAAAAGCAAGGCATCGGTAAACATCAGGGCAACCAGGGATCCGATGGAAGCAAGCATCAGCAGGCCAAAGACGAATAGGGGCCAGAGCATCTGAACTTTGTTTTGATTGCGAAAAGGAATACCACCTGATGCCCAATGTAGTCTGGGATGGCCGGAGACGAAGGATTCGATGGCTTTCTTGACGGTAGCGGGTTCACTGGCCGGGCCAAGTGACTCCTGTTTTTGCATGTAGGAGAGCACCTCGGATTTCAACTGGGCTTCCTGATCCACCTCAGCCGTGCTGATGAATTTGAAACCCGAATAGAAGGTATTGGGAATGCTTTTCTGATTTAAAAATTGAATTAATTCTTCTTCGCTGGGTTCCCCGGAAGGAAATTCAGCACTTTGACTGAATACTTGTCTGAGTTGGGGTGCTAAAAAAGCGGCCAATTCTTTGAGGTGCCGGGATTTACTTCCTACGTAACTGGTCAGCAATAGTATTCGCGCCGGCAGGGTTTCCTGGTTTTGATAAACCTGAGTAGGTAAGGTGAGCCAGCTGATAAAGAAGGTTCCTGGCAAGGATTTTTGGTATTTTTCCTGATAGAGGCGTAGATCTTTCCGGTATTCCGACAGCAGCCCATTTACATAGGGGATTTTTTGTTCGTCCAGCGTGACGGTAACGGTAAGGCCTTTGTGAACTGTGGACATACGCAGGAAACAATTTTTTATCCAATATATAAAATTAAAATTAGGTTTTGAAATTCAGTGCTGTAAAAATCTTTGTTGATACTGGAAATGTTTCCATGAATATTTCATCTGTTTATAATTTGTTCTTTAATGGTCAGATGGAATGCCCTGAATAATCATTCCTCCGTGTGAGAAGCTTTTCTCATGGGCATTTCTTGTAGTAAAATTTAATGGTTCCAAGGCTGGGAAAAACCCCGGAAAAAATTGGTTGGAAGAATCAAGGGATAATCACTTTCTGACGGGTTTTTCGATTTTTGTTACCTAAAACCATTAAATTTCATTTAATTTAAAGCATTCGCAATTAAACCAATCGAAACCCAAAATGAAGTATCTTATCTACTGCCTCTTTCTGTTTTGCCTGATATCCTGTCAAACTTCCAGGGAAGAATTACCACCACCCAATATCTTATGGATAACCAGTGAGGACAATAGCCCCTTTGCTGGCTGTTACGGGGATGAATTTGCCACCACTCCGCATATGGATGCCTTGGCCGCAGAGGGTTTTTTATACACCCATGCATACGCGAACCTACCCGTTTGTGCACCTGCCCGAAACACCATTCTAACAGGAGTCTATGCCAATTCGGGCGGACACCAACACATGCGCAGCTATTACGATAAGTCAGGTGAAATTGGATTTTATCCCCGAATGATGCGCGAGGCGGGGTATTATGCCACCAACAATTCCAAGGAGGATTACAACATCAACCCGGAGCAAAACGAGAACATCTGGGATGAATCCAGTAATACGGCCCATTACAAAAACAGACCTGAAGGAAAGCCTTTTTTCGCCATTTTTAATATTGGCATTTCCCACGAAAGTTCCATTCATACGTCCATTCCATCAGAGGAACTTCGTCACAGTCCGGAGGAGGTTCCCCTTCCGCCTTATCACCCCGACACCCCTGAGATGCGCCACGATTGGGCACAGTATTACGACAAGATAGAGGATATGGACCAGAAGATCGGGGAACTGCTACAAGAGCTTGAGGAAAGTGGACAGGCAGAGAATACCATCGTTTTCTATTACGGGGATCATGGCGGGGTGTTGGCCAGAAGCAAACGATATGTATACGAGACCGGCACCCGGGTGCCATTTATCGTGAGAATTCCGGAAAAGTACCAACACCTGTATCCGGCCGAAAAACCAGGTTCTCAGGTCAACCGGCTGGTTAGCTTTGTGGATCTGGTGCCTACCCTGCTTAGTCTCGTTGGTCAGGAGATTCCGGATTATTTGCAGGGCAAGGCATTTTTGGGAGAGCAGAAAACGGAAGATCCGGAATATGCTTTTATGTTGCGTGGCAGAATGGACGAGCGATACGATATGAGTCGATCGGCACGAGATAATAAGTACCGATACATCCGAAATTACATGCCCTACCGGGTGTATGGTCAGTTTTTGGAATACCTCTGGAGGGCTCCTTCCATTCAATCCTGGGAAGCGGCCTACAAAGCCGGAGAGTGTAATGAAACGCAATCCAGATTCTGGAATACCAAGCCTGCCGAGGAATTATACGATACCGAAAACGACCCCTGGGAGGTAAATAACTTGGCCGATGATCCGGAATACAAAGAAGTGCTGGAGCGCATGCGGGCGGCTACCAAAGAATGGATGCTGGAAATCAAAGATACCGGCTTTATCCCCGAGGCGGAGTTAATCGACCGTACGGAAGGTACCACCGCCTATGATTACATGAGGGATTCCGGTATTGATCTCAATGCCCTGATAGATGGTGCCAATCTGGCTTCCAACCCCAGAAAGGGGGATATTTCTTTCTTGGTAGAAATGCTAAACGAGGAGGAAGCAGCTATTCGCTATTGGGGAGCGACCGGATTGTTGATACTGGGCGAGGAGGCTGAAGAAGCCGTAGAAGCACTTCGAAATGCCCTCTCCGATTCTTCTCCCAATGTGAAAGTGGTGGCTGCAGAAGCCATGTACCATTTAGGATATACCGAAGAGGCCCTGCAGGCCTTATACGAAGTCCTCGAAACACCCAATTCATTTGCCCGGACGCATGCCCTTAATGCGATTGATAGTATAGAAGATAGTGCCGAATCCACCCAACAGGCCGTTCTGGATATGATCGGGATGGTGGGGGAGTTTAACCGGAGTCATTACGACCTCAGAGCGGCCAAAGGGCTTTTGACAAAATGGGACGTGGATCCCATGGATCATGGCTACGATATGAATTGGTAAGGAATGAAGCGTAGGAAATTTATTTCCAGTCACTCAAAACCAGCCATATTGATCG
>JAWLFL010000278.1:0-4810 GCA_041685605.1 Cyclobacterium sp.
AAAGTGGATCAGCAGGAAGAATATGCCCGCCTGGCAGTAAGTACCTTTGAAAACATCCTCTCCCGAAGAAGCAATCCCAAAGGGAAGTATAATAAGGCTTTTCCCGGTACCCGAAGCCTGAAGAGTTTTGCGCTTCCGATGATTCTTAGCAACCTGACCCTGGAAATGGAATCTTTGTTGGATGAAGAGCTGGTGCAAGACCTGGTATCCGGAGTCATTCACGAAGTGATGGATGTGTTTCTGGATCCCCATTCGGGATTGGTCCTGGAAAATGTGTTGGAAGACGGCAGCTTCTGTGATTCCTTTGAGGGAAGACTGACCAGCCCGGGGCATGCCATAGAAGCCATGTGGTTTATGCTGGACCTCTCGAAGCGATTTGGTGATCCAACATTAAGGGACAGAGCCATTGAGACGGGATTGCGAACGCTGGAATACGGTTGGGATTCCAAATACGGGGGCATTTATTATTTTTTGGATATCAAAGGCCATCCGCCCGAAAAACTGGAATGGAATCAGAAGTTATGGTGGGTGCACCTGGAGTGCCTGGTATTTCTGGCCAAAGCATTTCAGATGACAGGGGATCCGGTTTGTCAACGTTGGTTCGAGAAAGTGCATGCGTACACCTGGACCCATTTTAAGGATCCGGACTATCCGGAATGGTTTGGATACCTGGATCGGTATGGAAAGGTACAGCTACCTTTGAAGGGCGGCAAGTGGAAAGGTTGTTTCCACGTGCCCAGGGGACTTTATCAGGTATGGCAAACACTAGCTAAAATATAAATCTAAATAATCATTCATCAGCCCAAGATTTGTAATCGTATGAAGAGAAGAGACTTTATTGGAAAGGTAGCGCTGGGAACGGGTTCCTTTGCTTCCTTGATAGGAATGCCGGCCGCTGCCCTGGGATTAAACAGGGAAGTGAAGGTAGCGGAAAACGGAGCCGTTTTTGAAGCCGACCTGGTCATTGCTGGAGCAGGTTTAGGCGGTTGCGCATCCGCATTGGCTGCCCTAAGAAACGGCCTTTCTGTACTGATGACCGAAGAAACGGACTGGTTGGGGGGGCAGTTGTCCCAGCAGGGAGTGCCACCAGACGAACACCAGTGGATCGAAACCCATGGTGCACCGGCACTTTACCGGCAATTTCGGGAAAATATCCGGGAGTATTACAAGCGTCACTATCCCCTTACTCCGGAAGCTGCTGCCAATGAACGATTAAATCCTGGAAATGGCTCTGTTTCCCGCTTGTGCCATGAGCCCAAGGTTGCGCACCGGGTGTTGGAAGAAATGTTTGCGCCCTATGAAAGTGCCCGGAAAATTCTCATCCTAAAAGAACACCAGGTAGTTTCTGCAAACGTACGCCAGAACCGCGTTCAGGAATTGAGTTTCAAAAATTTGCGTGAAGGCAGTACGATCATTGCCAAAGGTAAGTACTTCGTAGATGCCACGGAGCTGGGAGACTTATTACCGCTTACGGGAACCGAATACATCACCGGCAGTGAATCCAGGGCGGACACCGGAGAATTTCATGCGGGGAGCAGCCACCGGCCGGATAACAATCAGGCGTTTACGGTTTGCTTTGCCATGGATTATGTCAAAGGGGAAGATTGGACCATCCCTCAACCCGCTGATTACGCCTACTGGAAAAATTTCACTCCCCAAATGGATCCGCCATGGGCGGGGAAAATGCTGGAACTGAATTACAGTAATCCCCGTAACCTGGAGCCAAAAGAACTAGGCTTTCACCCGGAAGGGGTCCCCACGGCTGACAAGCTTAACCTGATGCTTTACCGGCGAATTTTACATCAGGACAATTTTAAATCGGGTTTTTATCAGGGAGATGCCACCATTGTTAACTGGCCACAAAATGATTACGTATCCGGAAATATCATTGATGTTAGTGACGCGGAATTTAACCGACATGTCGATGCGGGCAAGCAGCAAAGCCTTTCCATGCTTTACTGGCTCCAAACAGAGGCTCCCAGGCCGGATGGTGGAAAAGGGTGGCCTGGTTTGCGATTGCGGCATGACCTGATGGGAACCTCTGATGGACTCGCAAAATATCCGTATGTACGGGAATCCAGAAGAATAAAAGCACTATTTACGGTTCTTGAGGAACATGTGGGCGCCGAACAGCGGGCGAGCCTTACCGGGTTAAGTGGGCAGGAGCTCACATCGGCAGATTTTTACGATAGCGTGGGGATAGGGTATTACCATATTGACCTGCACCCCAGTTCCGGTGGGGATAATTACATTGATTTTGGTTCGCTACCCTTCCAGATTCCTTTAGGAGCCCTTATCCCCAGAAAAATGGAGAATTTATTGCCTGCAAATAAAAACATAGGTACCACCCACATTACTAACGGATGCTACCGGCTGCATCCGGTAGAGTGGAGTATCGGAGAGGCGGTTGGCATGCTGGTGCCCTTTGCGCTGGAAAAAAAGGTTCGTCCAAAAATAGTCAGGGAAGACAGGTCCCTGCTGGCCGAGTTTCAGGATTTTATCCGGTCACAGGGAGTAGAAACACGCTGGCCGGAAAAATGACGGTAGAAATCCGGCAGAGGTATTTCAGTCCAGACCCCTGCCGGATTTTCGTTTGAGTTTGTTATTCTACCCCTAGTTTTTTCATGATCCAGGCATGTCCTTCTTCGCTTTGTTCAGCATAGCGCCAATGAGCGGCATCCTGATAAAGCGATAAGGTCTTATCCCCAGGGATGACATTATAGGCTGCATACATGGAGGTAGGCGGGCACACATTATCGTTGAATCCCCAGGAGTAGAATCCGGGTACTTTAATAAATCGGGCAAAATTGGCCACATCATAATACTTCGAAGTAGCAACCTTGGCTGGTTGATTGGTCCATTCCTCTTTGAACAGGTGAGGCCAGCCGCCGGCCCGTCCGTGCAGGTACCCGGTAAGGTCTGAAAGGGCAGGGTAATAACTTACCAGGAAATCAATTCGGTCGTCAAGACTGGCCGTAACGATGGACAAGGCACCTCCCTGACTACCTCCCATAACGCCCAGGGTTTCGCCGTCGAATTCACTCAGGGAATAAATAAAATCCACTGCCCTAACGCAGCCCAGATACACCCTTTTGTAATAATACCGGTCTTTATCTTCCAGAAAAATCCGGTTGTAATCCCTTAGGGCTCCTGCTGAAAGGTTTTGATAAATGGGGGAATCGTACAGGTTTACCGGAATGCCATGAATACCAATTTGCAATGAAATGACATTTTCATCCTTATTGGCCCCATAATAAGGTCTAATTCCAGCTCCAGGAACATGAAGAATAGCTGGATAGTTGCCGGGTTTTTTAGGCTTGCTTAGAATCCCATAGATGTACCCGCTGATATTTCTGAATTGTACATGGTATACATCTGTTAGGTGGGTCGACCGGTCGGGAAGGTGTGTCAGGACGGGTTCGAGGGGGATTTGGCCTAACTCCTCTTTGTCCTTATTCCAGAATTCGGAAAAATCATCCGGCAGACTGGTGGTGGGTTTAATGGATTCAGGATCGATGCCGGCAGTGCCCGTGTTTTGATAGGTTTTTCCATCTTCCTGATAGGTGATTTTGCACCTGATAAAACCCGGCACGGATAGCTGTCCTCCTTTAATCTGCCCGCTACCCTTTTTTAGCACCATTTGACCTTTAATTTCGGGTTTCATTAGCTCCGGACCAATTTCGTACTGGATGTCAGCGTCTTTTACTAATTTTCCAAACTTGTAGATCGCCACATCAAACGTGATGGCCTCTCCGGTACCATAGATCATGTCCGGTGCGGATGGGCTGACCATGATGCGGATGTACTGGCCTTGCTGGGATTGGGCCAATGAATCCAGGGATGTTATCCAGGCTAAAATAAACAGGAAAAATACATTCTTTCTCATAAACAGGGGATGGGTTAGATGTGTGAAATGGTGGTTTTGTTTGAAGTTATTGGCAAAGTTACGATTCCGAAATTAAAAGGGAATCCCGAGTATAGCAATCACTTACCCGAATTAAACCGGGGTAAAATCAAAATAGAAGCACATTGAGAAATATATTGCAGCAATGAAATAGGAAAAATCCATTTTTTTGGTCAAATTTGTGATCCTAAAAAGCCACAACATGCTTTCCAGGATTAGGTTACTGATCGAAATTGATTTTTTTATTTCAGTTCCTAGTGTCATTCGATTAGTAGAAACATCAGGCTTTTATGCAATCTTATTCGGATAATCTGTGTTGTGTGTTAGGAATAAGTAACGTTCAACAAAAATTAATTTATGGCAAAATCGAAAGAAACCTTTAACAAAAAAGAAAAAGAGAAAAAAAGATTAAGGAAGAAGAAGGAAAAAGTAGAAAAGAAAGAAGCCAGAAAATCGAATTCCAATAAAGGGGGCGATCTGGATGACATGATTGCTTATGTCGATGATGAGGGCAATATTACTTCTACTCCTCCCGATCCAACGGTAAAAAAGAAAAAAATCGAATTGGAGGATATTGAAGTCAGTGTGTCCAAACAAGCTCCTGTGGATCCGGAAGATCTGCGAAGGAAGGGAAAGGTCACCTTTTTCAATGAATCCAAGGGATATGGTTTTATCAAAGACCTGGAATCCCAGGATAGCGTGTTTGTACACGTAAAGGGTTTGGTCGATGATGTTCGTGAAAACGACCAGGTCACCTTCGAAACCGAGAGAACTCCGAAAGGGCTGAGTGCCATCGATGTGAAGTTGGCCAAATAGGCGCTCCCCCCTTTGTGAATCGCCTGGCAGTGGAGTGTCGATGATGGAAAAATCTTACCGGTTTCTTTTGCGACAATTCTAATATTTCTC
>JAWLFL010000279.1:0-4810 GCA_041685605.1 Cyclobacterium sp.
TATCAAGCGCGATCTCTTTGACATATTCAAGAGGAATGTTCTCATCAATAGAAATGTTATCGGGCCCGCATTCACACATGGCTTCAATGTTTTGCTGGGCATGACCACACACGAAGAAAGAACTGAATTTTTCCTGAAGTCGTATGTGGTCAAAAATCCTTTTTACATAAGGAGTTACAAACGTCTCGAAAGATTCCGGGTCAATCTGACTGGTCATGGGATCCACCACTGCAATTACATCAGAACCGGCATCCAGGAGCATATCTGAATAACGGATACAAACTTCGGTGCAAAAAGCCATTACTTCATGGGCATAATCCGGTTCCAGCATTAATTTCATAAAGATATCGGTTCCGGCAAGGTGCAGGGCAAGCGTAAAAGGGCCGGTAATTAAGCCGTAAAGGCCAATTTCCGGATACTTATGCCTCAATATAGAAGTTGCTTCCAAAACAATAGGAATACGGCCATCGGTTTTTTCAGGTAACCGCAACTGACTGAGCTGAACCCCTTCAGCCAATGGATGTGAATCCACCGCGGGCGGACCATCATCACTCCATACCAGTTTACACCCCAAAATTTCAGCCTCAATCTGAAGGTCAAACACAACAGGAATTCCATCAGGCTTATATAAATCAATTGCCTTGCTGATACCTTTTACGATATTTTCAGAAGATTTCAGATAATCCCCGGCATCTACTCCCACAAGATGGCCCCCGTGAACGCCTACAAAAGGAACCCAGGGTGCGCGGGTCGTAGTTTCGAGATTAAATGTTTTTTTTAGAAGTGGTAATCCGTTCATATTTTATAATATTTTAGTCATGCTTGGATCTCAGATTTATTCTATGACCCTGCACTAAAAAGGGTCTTTTTGCCAATCCAACACTCGTTATCCGGGAAGTTACTTCCCATCTTTCTGAAATTTAAGAGGCAACACTTTCGTTTAAAAACTTCACAACATCTTGTGGATCTTCAGAATAATTATCAGCACCAATTTTATTGCAAAATTTATCATTCACAGGTGCACCGCCAACAACGACCAAGGTGTTGGGCGAAGCCTCTTTTATATCTTTTGTAATAGCTTCCATATGGGCCATGGTAGTTGTCAGCAATGCCGAAAGTCCAACGACTGCATCCGGTTCTTCCTCCAAAGCCTTAATAATTTTAGCCGATCCGACATCTGTACCGAGATCAATCACTTTGTAACCACTCCCTTCTACCATCATCCCGACAAGGTTCTTCCCAATATCATGAAGATCGCCCAGTACCGTTCCGATAATAAATGTTCCCTTTTGCCTGGCGGCTCCTGATAAAAAATGCGGTTTCAAATGCAACATAGCCGCACTCATTGCTTTAGCGGACATAAGAACCTGGGGCACAAATATTTTATTCTCACGAAATTTAACCCCCGTACGCTCCATCCCCGGCATCAGTCCAAGGGTCAAAATATCCTGGGGGTCAATGCCTTCATCAAGAGCCTTTTTAGTGATTTCATCTGCGCCTTCCTGCCCTTTCATTTGAGGCGGATAAGGAGACGCAAGATTTATTTTACCAAATTCTATACAATCGGATAATCTGTTTAATAAATCATTCATAATTTTTGACTTTTTTTGTTGAATTCAGTTTTAAAAAACACTTCTCTGAAAATTCAGATTGAATGCTGCCTTGTCAAATAAATTCGCAATTCGGAAAAATATTCCGTGTAATCCCCAAAAATGATAAAAGTTGAGCCAAAAATTGGGGAATTTTGAAAAAAAAATGCTTCATAGCTAACATAATGTCGCTTAAAGGGACGGGATTTAACGGACCATCCCCGCCAATGAGTCCATTTTGAGCAATAAATCTGTATATCCTTCCAAAATTAATGGCAAGGGGCCACAAAAGAACATGTATAAACTTTCCCATGCGAGTTCCATCAGACCAATAACTTAGATTAAATTTATACTAATGAAACGGTACTGTCGGAATAAGTTGAGACAGTATAAACAAAAATGAAAATTCATGTTCGTTTCATGCTTCAATTAAAAACAGCATTATAAAATATAAGATCATTAAAAGCATTGTTCTCGTCAACAGGGTAAGTTGGCAACAACAATATCTTCCCGTTTCCGTAATTGATTTCACCTGCCAGAATCAGGATCTTATCCAATCGGGCAAAGAAAGCTCCGTATACCTTTAGCTCATGATCGCTCTTAAATGGCCAGAAACCATAGGGATCGGATGGTACTTCCCAACTGTTTGTTCCTATAATCGTTTTTGACGGAATAACTTGATTTCCAACAAAATGGTCAATATAACCCCATCCGTTTCCATTCCAGAAGCGGGTTTGAACACCCCCCCATTCTACAGGTGCGGTTTTTAGCACTGATTCTTTTACCAGCACGTCGGACCATATACTATCGAATCTGATAATCGTTTTTGCCCCATGCTGAGATACCTTTTCAAGGATGCTTGAGAATTCCTTATGATCCCCCGGCTCACCTGCAAGGATGATCTCAGCACTGTCTAAATCTGCAATTTGTCTTCCGGCATCCTGTATTGCCTCCCTGGCTTCCTTCCAGTTGTAAACAAAAATATTATGTTCGGACAATTGACTTTTGTATGCCTTTCGGTTTTGCAGCAATATCTGTTCGGCTCCATCTGTCATTAATTGTTCATTTTGATAAAGTTTTCCCTGTATAGTGATGTAGCCTGGATGCCAGTTTTCATTTGCAAACACGGAAAAATCTGAAGCGATCAGTTGAGCGTAAGTGTCACCACCTTCAACTTCTACAGGCAATTGTTTTTCAATTCCGGTAAATTCACCAGCCCCGTCAATCACCCTTATTTTTAACAGGTAGTTGCCGCCGGGAAGTTTTCCTTCATTGATCAGGTGTAAGTCAAATTTAATGCTGTCTCCGGGTTGAAAGTATTTTCCATTCTTTCTGAAAATGGCAACCTGCAGATCACGTACCCAATAGGCAAAGTCTTCTGCAGGACCTTTTAAATTACGTCCTTCATCGAGTATTGCCGATGCCCATGCCGGGTTTACCTGTGGTCCGCCAGACCATCCGTTGATTGCATAACCGTCAGAGCTATTATTTGCCAATATAGTTTGTCCCAGGCGCCCGTCAATATACATCAATCCTCGCCCTGCCTGTTTGGTAATCATTTCAGGAGAAGTGATTAGTTTGCTGCCGCTTTCGGCAAGGTTAAAGTCATTGAAAAAGCCCTCCAGCTTATCATGCATGGGCTTATAAATGTTCAGGTCATACCCGACTCTTTCTTCATGAGTAGAATCCTCCACAATGGCATAAGCATTATCCGGTCCTGCGTAACAACGCACTTCCCCATAGAGCAGTAAGGAGTTGTCTATCTTATGGCTGTGGTTCGGTGTGTGCAGATCGCTCTCCTGAAAACGGGATTCAGATTTCACTGTATGCAAATCACGACAGTCCATACGGATTTCACTTTCGTAGGGGCGGGTATGACGAATTGCTGTTCCGGGACCGCCACCATTCCCTCCCGAAGAGTTAAAAATAAATCGGCTATTGTCCATGCGGTTCATGGCATTCATTGCTCTTTCGCGGACAGCGTCCCAGTGCTGATCTTCGTTAGCTAAATTATAAAAGAGTAAACTGGGGTGGTTGCGGTCACGTAAAACCATTCGCCGACATTTTTCTACCATCAGTTGGGCCGTTATTGTGCTGTCGCGAATAGTATATCCCTGTCCCCCGGAATGAAATCCACCGGGCTCTTCGTACAAATAAAGCCCCATTTCGTTGGCATATTTAAAAACCAATGGCTCACCTATCCTCCGGTGAAAATTAATGCCATTGTGACCGATATCCCTTGCTGCTTTAACACTCTTAAAGGCCATATTATCCGTGGCATATAATCCTGTAAGCGCATAATAACCCCAGTCAATAGCGGAACGTAACCTTAAACGTTTGCCATTTAAATAGAAATTATGCTTATCATTAACAACCCTGGATTCAATGACCCTGAATCCCGAAACCACGGTTTTTTCATGCGTTGTAGCTTCTTTTTCAATTTTTACTGTGAACTTGTACAGGTTTGGATCTTCCAATGTCCAGTAGCGGGCATCTTCCACGGAAACAGTCAGTGTGTCCAACTGCTCTATTGAACCATTTAGCGAAGACAAAGAACGTTTTTTAAACACTTGTTTTCCTGTTTCTTTTTCTTTAATCTCCAGTTCAATTTCCACATTGCCTTTCAGTGCCTCGTGATTATCGATGGTAGAAATTACATCTATTTTCTTCTCTTCGAATGGTTGAAGGTTTTTTATAAAAACGTCTGAAATATAAATGTCTGGTACTGCGCTTAGTGTTACTTTTCCTCCAATCCCGCTGAAATCGTGACTTGCCGGCAATTCGTAATTGCCCCAGGGCGTACCTGGAAAATCTGCCCAGCCTCGTACCCCTCCGGGATTTGTGATTCTAAATGCAATTGTGTTTGGTTCATCGGGTTTTAAAAATTTGGATATTTCTGTAATATAGAATGTTTCGTCAACCAAATCATATCCGGCGAGGTTTTCATTAACGTAAACCTCCAATCGTTGCCGGGCATTTTCCACACGCAATAATACCTGCTTCCCTTTCCAGTTTTCCGGAATATCCACCGATGTCCAAAACCAGCTGACGCCATGATATGTCCAGGTATTTACCCCCTTGCTGAATAATTCTTCAATGCTACATGGTAATTTGGTCATTACAGTCGTTTGGGCGTTCAGGTTTTCCCATCCACACGTGGGATTATTTGATGGAATCAGGTTCAGATCGTATGGAGGAGCAAACAGTTTGTCATTTTCCCA
>JAWLFL010000067.1:0-19534 GCA_041685605.1 Cyclobacterium sp.
TGAATCGCTTCAAAGAATTTCTTCTTTTTCATCATGCACATCCCGAGACCAAACCAGGCATCGTCGTATTCCGGGTCCAGTTTGGCAGATTTTTTGAAATATTTGAAGGCCATGTCGATCTGGTCCAGCTTTTCATAGGAAGCGGCCAGGTAACAACAGTTTTCTGCATTGCTGCCTTCGCAGTTGATGGTGTTTTGATAGGCTTCCAAGGCTTTCTCGTACTGAAGGGTGTTCATCAGCGCATTTCCCAGGTTAAAATAGGCCGAAGCAAAGGAATCGTCAATGAGCAAGGCGTAATCATAGGCATCGATGGCTTCTGTGAATTTGCCAAGGCGATTGTAGACCACTCCCAGATTGTACCAGGCGTTGGCATTGTAAGGATCTTGATCGATAAATTCCTGGTAGAAATTGAGGATTTCATCGAAGGAACCTTCTTCTTCCGTCATCATGGCCAGCTGAAAGAGCGCATCTTCATGATTGATCTTTAATTTCACCACCTCTTTAAAGCAGTTGATGGCCTCCTCCATTTTTTTGTCGCTACGGTAAAAATTTCCGAGCAGGTAATACACCTCAGCCTTGTCTTCCGCTAAAGGCAAAAAACCTTTCAGCAGCTGGATAGCTTCCTCGTATTGATCCAATAAGGACAAGGCATTGGCCATGGTCAATATGATTTCCTCATTGTTTGGGGAGAGGTTGTTCAGGTTTTCCAGCAGTTCCAGGCTTTCTTCCAACTCATCCATGAAAAGCAGGGATTGCGCCATCAAAAGTTTTATTTCCACCGAAAACGGGAATTTCTGCAAGGCCCATTCACTGGTTTTATAGGCCTTTTTGTATTTGAAATGATCATGGTAATACCTGATGATATCTTCCAACTCTTCCTCCCCAAAAAATAGGCCTCTATTGGATTTGAGAGAATTTTCAAATCGCTGTACCAATTCCTTCTCCTGATCCGAGTGATTGTCAAAATCTCCTGTCATAGGTTTGATATGAATTTTACGTTTAAGATACCAAATATTTTCATTTTAGGTTCTTTTACCGAAGCCTTTTTACTTTTCATTTGCCATCGCCCATTCAAAGGTGTCTTTCAATGGAGTAAAGGAGGTTCCGGTTGCTTCTTTTACTTTGCTGCTGTCATATCCTACTTTGGTCTGGGCAGCCCGAACGGTTTGTCGGCTGATGGGTAGCTTGTTTTTCGAGAACCAGTTGTGTAACCGGGACCAGCGGATCACCCAGCCCGCGATCCAATTGCTAAGGGGAATGCCTGGGGGCTTTATCCCGAAGACCAAGGCCATTTCATTGAAAAAATCCTTGTAAGGGAGGCTTTCTTTGCTAATGATATACCGTTGGTTCCATTCTCCCTTGTCGATCAATTGAAGCATGATCGCGACCGCATCCCGTATATCGATATAGTTGATATTACCTTGCGGGTAATAGCGGTTGCCATCCAACACATACCGGTAGATTTGGCTGCTGCTGCGTTCGTCCGTTATTTTTGCCAGCAAGACGGAGGGATTGAAAACCATCACCTGCAAACCTTCCTGAGCCCCCCGCCAGACCTCCAGTTCTGCCAGGTGCTTGGAGATGCCGTAGGGGGTATTCAATTCGGAATTGATCCATTTTTGCTCTTCGGTAATGGATAGCTGATTCTCCTGTCTGCCCAATGCCGCCACCGAACTGATAAAAACCAATTTGCCGGTGTTTAGGGAAAGCATGGCATTCACCAGACAAGCCGTTCCCTGGGCATTGGTTTTCAGTAATACTTCTTTTTTAGAATCATCGAATGAGACCAGTCCTGCGGAATGGATGACCAGATCCTGATCCCGACAAGCTTCGGTAAGCATTTCCACGTCGGTGATTTCTCCCTCATACCACTGAATACTGTCTGCCATACTGCCCAGCAGACCTGTATTGCTTCCGGCTCTTTTAGTCCCGGAAATCAGTGCTTTGCCGGAAAGACTTTTAGCGAGGTAGCTTCCCAATAATCCGGTAATGCCGGTGATGAGTATCTTTTTCACAAGGTTAGCATTATGGGCGGAGCTTACAAATTCTTATTCCAAAGGTCCAAATCTTTCAATTTGTTAAAATACTTTTCCTGTGGCAACCTTTCCAACGCATCCAGGTATTTTTCGTTGTGGCAATCTGTTCCGGCAAGTTTTACCAGGTCCCGATCTATTAACTTCTCGGCAAATTTTTTAACGGCCTTGGAATAATACCCGGTAAGTGACAGCAGGTTTAACTGGAAAGGGATGTTCCGGTCTGCCAACCCTTCCAGCGTACTGCTTTCCTGGTGCAGGTAAATGTACCGCTCAGGATGTGCAAATACCGGTTGGTAACCGGAGAGTTCCATTTGAAAAAAGGTTTCGAGGAGAATGTGGGGCTTACTCATAAACCCGGTCTCTACGAGTACCATTTTGTTTTCGCCAAAGCTGAGCAGCGGTTCGTTCTTTTCTACTTTTTCAAAAAAAATCTCATCCAGGTAATACTCTGCAGCCGCTTCCAGCTCAACAGAAATACCGGCTTCACTGACAGCTCTCTTCAATTTCCTTAGCCCGCCTTCAATGGTCTCAGGTGTGTTCCTAAAAAACTCACTCATGATATGCGGGGTAATGATGAGTTTCTTTAATCCATAAGAGGCCAGCCGCTCTACCAGTATGACGGACTCCTCCATCGATTGGGAGCCATCGTCAATTCCTGGAATCAAGTGACTGTGCATATCGGCCTGGAGCCAACTAAGGTCCAGTGCCTGGTTTGCGGATAATGTTCTTTGTTTGGTGAATAAATCGAATATAGACATTAAAGTCCTCCTCTGCTTAATTCTTCGAATTTTTTCAGATCAGGCCAGGATTGGTCCTTTTCGGATAGGAGCGGATTATCCACCCCCCAATCAATGCTTAACTGCTTATCATTCCAAATAATTCCCCCCTCACTTTCTTTGTGATAAACGCTGGAGCATTTATAGGTAAAAACCGCATCTTCTATCACGGCAAAACCATGGGCAAATCCGGTAGGGACGTAGAGCATGTTCTGAAGCGCTTCGTCCAGAATCACCGAATGGTATTCGCCGAAAGTGGCTGATCCTTTACGAAGATCTACGCACACATCCAGGACCTTTCCACTGATGACCCTTACTAGCTTGGCCTGGGCATGCGTTCCGGTCTGAAAGTGCAGGCCCCGCACGATTCCAGCTTGCGAGTAGGACTGATTGTCTTGCACCCAGCGGGTGTTCATTCCGTGCTTTTTAAACAAGTCTTCCCGGTAACTTTCTAAAAAATAGCCCCTTGCATCTTCGAAAATTTTTGGGTAGATTTCAAAAACATCTTGGATTGCTGTCTTTTTGATTTCCATACCTTTATTATTTGTTATTGACTAAAACGGTGCAATTTGGTAAATATGTATTGAAAATGCAGTACTTGTGGATGAATTTTGCCGCAGTTTCAGGATAAGTATCGAAATTGAATTATATCAGAGCGGCTCGAAGGGCACAAAAACACCCGATCATGAATCTATTGCTGCGAAACTACGTTGTACCTAATTCGAATCGTCGAATGGAAGTTTGAACAAACCTTTGCATGAGTAAATACAGCAGAAAAATTGCCAAATTGGTAGATACTGCCCCAAAAGAGGAAACGGCAGTTTTGATTGCGCTAATCCACCAGCAGGAGACAGAGCAAGTGGTGCAGGAGCACCTGGACGAGTTGGCTTTCCTGACCGAGACGCTTGGAGCAAAATCCGTACATCGGTTTACCCAGCGAATGGATAAACCGGATGCCCGAACCTTTGTGGGTTCCGGAAAATTGGACGAAATCAAAACCTACATCGAGTACTTTTCCGTCGATATGGCTATTTTTGATGAGGACCTCAGCCCTTCGCAAGTAAAAATATTGGAGAACGAACTCAAGATTAAGGTATATGACCGCTCCATGTTGATCCTTGATATTTTTCTAAGCAGGGCGCAGACAGCGCAGGCAAAAACGCAGGTGGAACTGGCACGTTACCAGTACCTATTGCCCAGGTTGACCCGAATGTGGACGCACCTGGAAAGACAGCGTGGAGGAACGGCCACCCGTGGTGGTGCCGGAGAAAAGGAAATCGAAACGGATAAGCGAGACATCCGGCAAAAAATCGATTTGCTGAAAGAAAAGCTAAAGAAAATTGAGAAACAAGGGCATACCCAGCGCAAAGGCCGAAAGGGCATTGTACGGGTAGCTTTGGTTGGGTATACCAATGTGGGAAAAAGTACGCTAATGAACCTGCTCACCAAAGCAAATATTCTGGCCGAGAACAAGCTTTTCGCTACAGTGGACTCTACTGTGCGGAAGGTGGTGCTTGAAAACATCCCTTTTCTGATTTCCGACACGGTGGGATTTATCCGTAAGCTGCCAACCCACCTGATCGAGTCCTTTAAATCCACGCTGGCGGAGATTGAAGAGGCCGATTTACTTATACACGTGGTGGATCTCTCGCATCCTAATTTTGAGGATCAGATCACGGTCGTCAATCAGACCTTAAACGAAATGGGTGCGGGTGACAAGCCTGTAATCATGGTGTTTAATAAAATCGATGTAGCTCCCAAAATGCCTTCCGAGGAAGAACTGATGCTGATGTCCGCACACGAAGTAGAAGAAGCTAATTTCATCGATTTCGAGAAGCTAGAGGAGAGCTACGCGAAGAAATCCTCGATCAGGCCCGTCTTTATGGCAGCTGGAAATGGGACCAATATAGAAGGATTTCGAAAAGTGGTGACGGCGGAAGTAAAGAAAATACATCAAAAAATTTACCCCCATTACCTGGAAGACGAAGTTTTGGATTTGTCCCAATACGGTGTGGAAGATTGATGGGTTTATTCGTAACCACTAATGTTTCAGACACTGGTTAAACGATTGTTTTACCAGCATTATTACCAAAACGAGACTCAAACCCCTGTAGTTAACCAACACCCATCCCCTATCCAATGCGGATAGGGTGATGGGTTTATTTATTGAAATGATTCATTTGTGAGAAAAATCTTTGTTTGGACGGCCAGAATTTTCCTTGGGTTGTTTTTGTTTTCCATCCTGGCTGTGATCGTGCTGGGGATATTGCCGGTCCTTTTTACTCCTTTGATGGGGATTCGGGCTGTGGAGCAGGTTCTGGATGAAGATAGGGACTTCCGCTTCCAAAAGGATTGGATGCGCATAGAAGCCATTTCGCCTCATTTGTACCGGGCTGTTATCGCTGCCGAAGACCAGAAATTTCTGGATCATGGTGGATTTGACTGGGACGCAATCGAACGTGCCCTGGAGGAGAACAGGGAAGGGAAAAGGATTAGGGGCGGAAGCACCATTAGTAATCAAACCGCAAAAAACGTTTTTCTATGGCCGGGAAGAAACCTGCTTCGAAAAGGGATGGAGGCCTATTTTACGTTTCTGATGGAGTTTTTTTGGTCTAAGCAAAGGATCATGGAAGTGTACCTGAATGTCATTGAAATGGGAGATGGAATCTATGGTGCGGAAGCAGCCTCACAGTTCTATTTTGGCAAGGCGGCAGCAGACCTTAATCGCCAGGAAGCAGCACTAATAGCAGCGGTGTTGCCTAATCCCCTGCGCTGGAGGCCCGATCAGCCTACTTCCTACCTCCGGCAACGACAAGCTTGGATTCTACGAAACATGCGGAATTTAGGAGCACTTCCGCTGGAATGAGGGGATAGAATCCAATGCTTTTATTCGAATATCCTTCCAAATTCTTTGGGATGGTAGTTGGACGTTGTTCTATTGAGAACAAAACGGGAAAAGACGAACGCCTATTTTCGGATAAGGTTTCGGAGACGGGTAGTGAACCGGGGCCGGTCTTCCATGACGTTAAGGTCGTCTTCTGAAAGCCTTTTAACGCTCTCTATGGTGTAAAACGCTTTCTCATTACTCTCTCTGAGTTTACCAATAAATTCCTTCAGCCGTTCCCTTTTAATGAAAGAAAACATGAGGATAACTTTGCCAAATCGTCCTTCTACTCCCACAGAGGTGAAGCGGTATCCTTTTTCTTTCATGAACTCCACAAGTTCGGGAAGGGCTTCGGGAGTAATGATTCGTACCAATACCCTGCCCAGGGCAAGACGTTTTTCGATGACCATGCCAATATAAGTTCCCATGGAATAGCCGCCTGCATAAGCAATGTAAGAAGGCGGATTTTTGATATTTTGAAAAATCTGTCCAATTGCAATAAGCCATATGAGTGCTTCAAAGAAACCCAGAACCGGAGCCACGGTTTTTTTTCCGTTCAAGATAAACATGATCCGTAGGGTATTGATCGAAACATCTACTACCCGGGCTAAAAAGATAAGCAAGGGCATGACCAGGTAGTCAAAAAGTGAATGCTTCGGAGAGCTACGTAAATTGGTCAGGGTCATTTTGGGTGATTACTGTATTGACCGGTCGCCATTTGAGCGAAAAGAGTCGGATGCTTACCAGGTCTTGCTGGTTTGATACCTTTAAAACAAGAGTTTGTTCCGATTCTGCCAAATTCGGCTTCATCTCCTCCAAAAAGTGTGTACGGAGTGGGGATTCGTTCTTATTTAATTGCTGTTATGTCGTTTGTGGATACTTCCGAACCTACATAAAACGGCTCTTTTCGGCCATTTCATTTTGGCACTTGCAGTCTCGGTTTCGAGCAGTAGTGGGCGGTATCAGCCGTGGAAAAAATGCTTTGCCCGGAAAGGATCATCCGAAAACAATTATTCTGACGAAACCAGGTTGGCAGACCAATTAGACGTTTAAATTGCCAAATGAGGCATAAGTGCTATTCTCTACGCCTTTTGGTTGTTCTTATGATAGATTAAGGTTTCAGCGAATAACAGGCGAAATAACTGCAAAGATAAACTATATCAAATAGTCTTTTGAGTGAGAAAACATCACATATAGATAATGTAGTTCTAATAGCAAAACGCTTATCTTACATTGTTTATTTCTTCATAATATGTCAAGGACCCTAATGCTCAACAGGTGGGTGTTTTTTCCGCCTGTAATTATCCTGGGAATAACACTCGCCTTTGGTGTAGCCTACAGCGATTCCTTCATTCGCATCGCAGAAACGACCAAAGATGGGATGCTCAATCAATTTGGCTGGCTTTTTTCATGGAGTGCGTTTGCATTCTTGATTTTGTTGGCGACTGCTTACCTACTTCCATTTGGCCGGACCAAGATTGGTGGAACTGGTGCTGTTCCAATTTTAAGCAAATGGAGTTGGTTTGCGATTACGCTTTGCACTACCATTGCCACGGGTATCCTTTTCTGGGGTATGGCCGAACCACTTTACCATCTTCACCGGCCACCCCAGGGCTTGTCCATTGAAAGCGGGTCAAATTTGGCTGCGGTATTTTCGCTGGCTACCTTGCACTTGCATTGGTCTTTTACGCCTTATGGGGTGTATACTCTTGCGGGACTGGTTTTTGCGCTGTCGTACTACAACCTAAATCAGCCTTTTAGTCTGACGGCCATTGTAGCTCCTATCGCAAAGGACCTGGCGCATACCCGCCTGGGGAATTTTATCGATGTGATTTGCTTGTACTCCTTGGTTCTGGGGATGTCGGCATCTCTGGGGACGGGTATGTTTGCCATTACCGGAGGCCTGGACCTACTTGCCGGCTGGCCGAAATCGGGGGCACTGTTGGCTATGATTGGATTTTCGATTGTTTTCAGCTTTGTGCTCTCTGCGATCAGCGGGCTGCACCGGGGCATTGCAGTTCTTTCGGATGTCAATGTCAAGGCTTTCTTCATCCTGGCAGTTTTTGTATTGGTCACTGGACCTACCCTCGATATTCTTAACTTGGGTTGGGATAGCATGAAGGATTACGCAAGAAATTTTGTTTCCAGAAGCCTCAATTTGGAAGGAACTGTAAGTCAGGAATGGGAGAAAGATTGGACCGTATTTTATCTGGCTAACTGGTTTGCATGGGCGCCTGTCTCCGCCCTTTTTCTAGGCCGTATCGCCGTGGGGTACACCGTTCGGGAGTTTATTTTGTTCAATCTTGTCCTACCCTCTCTGTTTACAATTGCCTGGATGAGTATCTTTGGAGGAACTTCCCTGTCTTTCGATATGCAGGAAGGGCAAAATCTTTTTGAAATGATGCAGCTGAAAGGGGAAGAAATCGTTATGTTTCAGGTCTTGGGTAGTTTGCCCCTGGGCCGGATAGTCAGTCTGGCCACCTTGATTATGGTTTTCATTTCCTATGTGACCGCAGCCGATTCTAATGTATCTGCCATGTCCGCGATCAGTACTTATGGCATCAGTCCGAAACAGCCGGAAGCACCACTCTGGGTTAAACTTGTTTGGGGCGCGATTATCGGCTCAACAGCTTGGCTGATGGTTTCCACAGCCGGTATTGAAGGGATTCGGATACTTTCAGTGATGGGTGGATTCCCAGCGTTATTTCTTGTGATTCTTGTGGCCGTAGGGCTTGTCAAAATGATTTTAAACGTGGAGTTTCGATCACCTGCTGAGGAAGAGCCCTCTTGAGCTGGTAAAAAATGCCACCTCCTCCGTGGGACCAAATTGGTGTGCGCACACCAATCCGGATCAATCCACGGTTAATCCAATAGTTGCAAGTTCCGAAGGCATGATAGGAGCCCTTTGCCTCGTAAAAATTATCATTGGGTGAATAGCCTTTGCCAGGAAGGATAACCACCTTGCATTCCTTCTGCTGAAAAAAGCCGCAAATGTAATGGCACAATTGAAGGTACTGTTCTATGCTTAGGTGGATGGGTTCCAACCGCTTTTGGTCTTTTGGCAATTCCGGGTGCACCGTAACATGCATGAGGGTTGGACTGGGGATGAGCATTGCCCGGGCAGCTACCTTGGGCTTTAAGTTCGCCCACTCATCTACCTCCAGGTAGAAGCCGCGGTCGCCCCAGCCGATACCCAGGTAATTGTTCTCAGTGAAGGGTGTCTCAAAGTGACGGCCATCCAGTACCTCTTTCCAGTTGAAATATGGAGAAAGACTCGGTAGCACATAATCAACGTGTACTCCATTCGAAACTACAAAAATTTCGACATCCCGTTGGATGTTTTGGAACTGTTTATTAACAGGAATGGTGAAACAGAGCAAACCAGCCAGGCTGTACAAAATGACGAGTAAAAATAAACTAAAAAGTACCCATCCTAAAATTGTTAGAAATACCATGCCTGTCTTAAATTTTTCCAAAGAACGGGACCGTTTATGACTAGAAGGTATTTCAAGTGCTAATTTTTTGTTAATTTTTTATCGACTATTAATGCTCGTGGAAAGCCGCTGAGGACCTGAAGAGGCGACGGCATTTCTGGTGGCAGTCTTACTGGATGATCCCCAGCATTGGAGACTTAATAAACTACTGCAATGGCAATACGGGAGCCGGCGTAACAGGAGAGTTTTGGGTGAGCTTCCCTTAATAAAAAAATGAACTTATTTTCGGATAAGGTTTCGAAGACGGGTAGTGAACCGGGGCCGGTCTTCCATGACGTTAAGGTCGTCTTCTGAAACCCTTTTAACGCTCTCTATGGTGTAAAACGCTTTCTCATTACTCTCTCTGAGTTTACCAATAAATTCCTTCAGACGTTCCCTTTTAATGACAGTAAACATGAGGATGACTTTGCCAAATCGTCCTTCTGCTCCCACAGAGGTGAAGCGGTATTCTTTTTCTTTCATGAACTCCACGAGCTCGGGAAGGGCTTCGGGAGTAATGATCCGTACCAATACCCTGCCCAGGGCAAGGCGTTCTTCGATGACCATGCCAATATAAGTTCCCATGGCATAGCCGCCTGCATAAGCAATGTAAGAAAGTGGATTGTTGATATTTTGAAAAATCTGTCCGATAGCGATTAGCCAAATCAGTGCTTCAAAGAAACCCAGAACCGGAGCCACGGTTTTTTTTCCGTTCAAGACAAACATGATCCGTAGGGTATTGATCGAAACATCTACTACCCGGGCTAAAAAGATAAACAAGGGCATCACGAGGTAATCAAAAAGCGATTGGGAAATGCCCAGGGTTTCCAGTAATTCCTGCATGGAGTAGAGGTAAGGTTCGAGATTACAAACGTACGGAAAATTTGGGGATAATTGGTAAGCTACCTGCCGGGGTATTTGCGTGCTACACCGTTTGGTTTCTTCCTGCTAAATACCCGAAACCGGTAAAAAAGAGGGAAGAAACCAGCATCAGGTAAACCAGCATGTCCCAATCCTGCCATTGGTCAAATGCCATGCCGAACAGCATCGGCCCAAAAGCTGCCAGAAAGTAGCCAGCAGATTGTGCCATACCGGATAGTCCTGCCGTGTAGCGGTCATTTTTTGTCCGTAGGGCGATCAGGAGGTAGGCCAGGCTGATGCTCGCTCCCATTCCCAATCCCACCACAGCGATGCCCAGTACGTTTAGCCAAATGGTGGACGAAAACAAGGTGCTGAACCCCAGCAGGTAGATCCCCCCAATGGAAACGGCAATGCCGGATTGCTGCCGGAAACGAGTAGCAACTACCGGGGCAAATAGCGTCCCCAGCAGCCCCACCACCTGCATCATAGAAGCCATCAAACCGGCATGGGTGGCACTCAGCCCCTTGTCGATCATCATGTCGGGTAACCAGGTAATCAGGGTAAAAAACAAGAGGGATTGGACCCCCATAAACAAGGTTACCTGCCAGGCCAGACGCGAGCGCCACACGGATATACCCGTTTTTTCGATTAGCTTTTGCGGTTTCGGGGAAAAGGCCAATTGCGGCCACCAAACCAGCAAAGCTAAAAAGAGAAACGATGTCCAGAATAATAAGGACCCTCTCCAGCCCCAACCCAAACCCTGCGCCAGGGGAACACTCACAGCGGTGGCAATCGCAGCCATTAAGGACATGCCCGTACTAAATAGGCCCATTACCCTTCCGGTTTTGGAAGGCATGCGGGATTTTACCAGTGGAATCAGCAGGACATTGCAAATGACGATGCCAATTCCGGTCAGTGCCGTGCCGAGATACAGGGCAAAAGGTCCCGCCGATACCCGAAGCACCGAGCCCGTTCCCAGGATTAGCAATCCCATAAAGATCGCCTTTGCTTTGCCAAGGCGGTTTCCAATGCTCGCCGAAAACAAGGAAAAGGTAGCAAAAGTGAGCAGGGGTAATGTAGTCAGAAAACCCGCCAGGCCATTGGATAAGTTCATGTCCTCCCGAATGAAAGGAATGAGGGGACCCACCGCCGTAATCGAGGGGCGAAGGTTAAAAGACACCAGTAAAATGCCCAAAATAAGCCAGCCATCACTGGATTTGTCCTTCAATAGATTCATAAAAGTTACCTGCAGTTAGATAGAACGATCCGCTAATCGGCCCACTTTTCGTTGGTTGTCCGATTAGCGGCTTCGTACAAGCTGCGAATTTCATCAATTTCCTGCTTTTCTCCTATGATTGACAGTTCATCTCTTTCTTTCAGTATGGAATTTCCATGAGGGAAAATGACCTTTCCCTCCCTTTTGATCACCGTGATCAGCGATTTTTCCGGAAGTTTTAACTCCTGGATCATCTTTCCAATTAGTACGCCAGACGGTTTTCCGGTTTCCAGAAGAATGTTGATAAACCGTTCGTCTCTTAGCAGGATCTGGCGCAACTGGCTTTCATCGGCAGCTTGCAACCAACGGCTGGGGAAATTTTCATTGTCCAGGATTTCTGCGAGATGCGCCAGCATCCGAAGGTGTTGGCCGGAATGTTTTTTGGAGCTGATAAGAAATAGTATGGCATGTAATTTTTTGCTCCAGTTGCGTTTCTTCCCTTTAAACAATTCAAAAAATTCAAACTTTACCGGTAAGCCCTCCTTAAAGCGGGCGATGGCAACCTCCGATTCCAGTTCTTCCTCAAAGCGGATGTGTTTCAAAGCAGTGGTTTTACCGATGGCAATTAATCCCTCCTCATTTTCATCTCTAAAGGCTTTTAGCAACTGCCGCTTTCGTAAACCAGTCTTTTTGGCAAAATGAACCGATACTTCTTCCAATAATTGCTCGTAGCTGATCTCAGCCGCTTTGGTATCCAAAATCAAGGCCCGGCTGATCACTTTTTCATAGGGGTCTTCCGCTCGCAATCCTTTTTCTTTCATCATGGACCAAAGCTCCATTTCCAGTCCATCATAGCGCCGTTGTCCTAGTTTGCTGTACACATGAAACATGGCCCCCTCTCGTTTGACCTTATCCTTTGCATAGCTGAAATACCAGAAAATGCTGGCCCCGATAATCAAAAACGTAAAAATCAGCGATAGAAAGCCCATTTCAATGATCAGAAACACCGAAAAAAGCAATCCGGTAAGTTGCATCCAGGGATAATAGGGCGACCTGAAACCTGGGTCATAACCTTTTAGTTCGCTTTCCCGCATGACGATGACACAGATATTCAGCAAGCCAAATAGCATGAGCTGGAAGGTACTTGCAATTTTGGCGACGGTTTCTACATTAAAAATCAATAAGAGGAAAACCATTAATCCCGTTGTGGCCAAGGTGGCATAAAGCGGGGTTTGAAATTTTCCTAATTTCCCAAAATAGGCAGGAATAAGATGGTCTCGGGCCATGCCCAGTGGATACCGGGCCGCTGACATAATGCCTGCATTGGCGGTAGAAGCAAAAGCCGCAATGGCTGCAATAACCACCAGAATCAATCCTGTTTTTCCCGGGAGCCAGGTCATGAATACTTCTCCGGCGGTAGCGACCGGGGTCAAATCTGCAAAAAGTATCTCCTTGTCCAGCAGGGAAACCATGATAAAAACACCCACCACATAAATGGTTGTCGCCGTAGCCAGGGACAAAAACATGGCCATTGGAATGTTTTTGTCGGGATTGTGAACTTCCTCTGCCACGCTGGCCACTTTGGTAAGGCCTGCATAGGAGACAAAAACCAGCCCTATGGAACCAAAGAATCCCCGGGTTCCGTCAAGAAAAAACACATCGTATTCATTCCTGAGGTGGTTGAAAAAATCAAATTGAAAGACCTTTGCCAAGCCCTGAACCGTGTAAAAGGTCAGGATCACCACCAGCGTAGCGACCAATACCTTCTGTAACCAGCCAGCCTCTTTTGAACCAATAATATTGGTAAACCCGAACGTTAGGGTCAATCCTATGGCCACCGGCGTAATGGGCACATCAACAAAAATGGACACATACGCTCCCATTCCTATTAGTGCGAAAGCACTTTTAAATATCAGGGCAAACCAGGAGCCGATTCCGCCAATGGTTCCAAATAAAGGGCCCAAACTCCGGTCAATGAAATAATAAGCACCCCCAGCCCGGGGCATGGCAGTGGCTAATTCGGCTACGCTAAGCATCGTGGGATACATCATGGCACCGGCTACCAAATAGGCCAACACGACCGATGGGCCTGTCATCGCGGCGGCAAGCCCGGGAAGTAAAAAGAAACCCGAGCTGAACATGGCTCCTGTACTGATGGCATATACATCGAACAGGCGTAACGTTTTTTTTAGTCGTTTTCCGGACATTTTATGCTTTCACGCTTTAGACGGTTGACTGTTAATTGCTAACGAAGTAAGGGTTTTGGATAAAAATAACGAAAAAAAGTAATAGAGGAATTCCATTTCTGGTAAAAAACTTAGAATTGACCGGAAATTTTTTCATTTTTTATCCTTATAAACCTAACCGACAAGCCCTTCAAAATGGGTTCTTTCGAGGGTCGATATATTTTTTAAACTCAAATATTTGTAATTCAAATTAATAATTATGTAATTTGTGTTATAAACAGCAAACAGCAACTTTTAAACTAGTGAATTATGAGGGGATTGGTGATTTTTACGTTGATTTTTCTTTTGATTAGCAGCATCGGGCTGATCGCCCGGCAAAATGCCTGTCTGGTAAATGAAGCAAGATCGGAACGGCAGGTTTTGGACCTGGGAGAAGGGGGAAGGTTAGAAGGATTTAAAACCCAAAAAAGGCAATTTTCCATCCTCCATTACAATACTTCCGGACAGAAAGGTTGGGAGGTTTTCCTCCCATTGACTTCCTCAAAGGCGCAAACCGAATTGCTTGCCTCTGCAGGGGGAGAGCAGGTTTTTGTGGTGGAGATAACACCTTCCCTTAAAGGGCCAGGTACAGCCTTTATTCATCATATTCGAAAAGGAAAGTTGCTTCGCAGCATTTCTTTTGAAGACCAGCAAAAGCTGATGGGGGAATCGCTGCATGCGGTATTTGCGGATGAGGCTTATCTGTATTTTCTGACAGCAGATCAGAATCCGGATACATTCCGTTTGGGCAAAGCCCCTGATCTGAACTTCTTGCTCAATCGCTTCCGGACATCCGATCTTCGCTTTGACCAGGTGGCGGTTAGCTTGCCTGAAATCCCTGAAAGCAAATGGAATCCACAGTGGACCTTTGCCGGGCAGGTAGGGGATGAAAAATACATGGTGCTAAAGGATGCAAACATGGAGTCCAACACCCTCCATTGTCAGGTGGTGAGTTTTGATTGCAATGGACAATTGATCAAAAATATTGCCCTGGATTACAGTCCAGAAGATAAGGCGATCCGCCCGTCCTACCATCTGGATGAAAATGATCGCCGGTATGTACTGGCAAAGGATTATAATTATTTTAACTATTCCTCTTTTGGACCCGGTCCGTCCCGAATGGCGTATCGGATTGGAGCTTTTTTTGGCTTTAGCCTGGATGAGCGCACTGGGGCGTTTTATATCAGCGGTTTGTCAGGAGAAAAGTCCTTTGGGAAGAACCCTTTCCGTTTTAAGGCGCAAAAATACAATGGCTTTTATGTCAGCAAATTTGATTCAACCGGGCAACAGCTTTGGGAAACCGCTCATGTGGCTGACGGAAGCGTTCTTACGGAAAGTGATTTTCACCGAAGGTACCCACCCGTACACAAGCGCTCCGCCCTCGAATTGCTTGCCGATTCCAGGGAAGTTAAGTATAGCATCCGTGTTGGCGGAAATGATTTCCAGTTTGTCCTGGACCAGAAAGGGGAGTTGATGGCCATGGGAAAAAATGGGATGATGCTAACCGGAAAGGGTTCCGAACTAACTCAAGTTATCCCCTTCCGTCCATCTGCTGAGATAGCTGCCGACGGACTTTTTAAAACGACCGCAACGGTTAGCTCCCGAAGTGAAAACAAGCAGGGAGTTGTCATCAAACCCGTTTTGGCTTTCTAGATAGCGCAGGTCGAAGCCCGTTTTCGAATACTTCTGTCGTAAATCAGGTTAGGATTTCATTGATGACCTTTCCATGCACATCGGTTAACCGGAAGTTTCTTCCCTGAAATTCATAGGTTAATTTTTCATGGTCAAAACCCAGCCTTTCCAGAATTGTGGCTTGCAGGTCGTGCACATGGGTTTGCCCTTCGATGCCGTAATAGCCGATTTCGTCGGTGACACCGTGAACTTTTCCTTTTTTGACCCCGGCACCGGCCATCCACATGGTAAAGGCCGCCAGGTGATGGTCCCTACCGTCAAATCCTTCTCCGGTACGTGATTCCATCATAGGAGTCCGACCAAACTCTCCTCCCCATACCACCAGGGTTTGTTCCAATAACCCACGTTGTTTCAGGTCTTTCAGTAAGGCTGCGATCGGTTGGTCAATGGCCTTGCAGGAGCGGCGCATTCCTGCTCCCACTCCGTTTCCAGCCCCGACACCGTGGGTATCCCAGCGATTGTCAAAGAGCTGGACAAAACGAACTCCCTTTTCCACCAGCCTTCGGGCCAGCAGGCAATTATTAGCAAAACTGGCTTTGCCGGGTTCCGTACCATACATTTGATGAATGCGCGCCGGTTCATCATTGATATTCATGGTTTCCGGCACAGAGCTTTGCATGCGAAAGGCCAGTTCGTATTGGGCTATCCGGGTTAGAATTTCCGGATCACCTGCTTGTTCGTATTCCATCTGATTGATTTGGTTGATGGCATCGATGGATTTTTTTCGGAGATGCTCGTCGATGGAACTGGGATTAGATAGAAACAATACCGGATCTCCCTGGGAACGACACTGCACTCCCTGATAGACGGTGGGCAGGAAGCCGCTGCCCCAGGCACTTTTCCCCGCGCTGATGGCTCCACCTCCCGAAGTGAGCACCACATATCCCGGTAGGTCTTTGTTTTCCGATCCCAATCCGTACATGGACCAGGCGCCTATGCTGGGTTTTCCCAGTCTCGGACTTCCGGTATGCATGAATAATTGGGCCGGTGCATGGTTGAATTCATTGGTATGCATGGCTTTCAAAAAGCTGACCTCATCCACCATTTTGGCGAATTCGGGGAGGTAATCGGAGACAAAAGCCCTGGATTCGCCATGCTGTGCAAATTTGGCCTGTGGTCCCAGTAGTTTGGGTGTTCCTTTAAGAAAGGCAAATTCTTTTCCCTCCATCAGGGACTCCGGGGTGTCTTGTCCGTTGAGCTCCTGAAGGGTGGGCTTGTAATCAAAGAGCTCCAGGTGCGAGGGACCTCCTGCCATGTGCAGGAAAATGACGCTTTTGGCCTTTGGTGCAAAATGGGGCCCCTGACCAGCCATGAAAGCCCTTTCCCCAGCTATCCTGGTTTCTCGTCCGCAGCCCATCAATGAGCCTAAGGCCAGGGCTCCAAGGCCGGAGGTACATTTTTTTAAGAAATGCCTGCGGCTATTGTACTGTGCTTTCCGGAGATATGCTTCTTCCCAAATACTCATCTTATCTTCTGGTTACAAATTCGTCTAAATTCAGCATGGCATTGCTTACCAGGCGCATGGCTGCAAGTTCCGGATCTTCATCCAAATCAGCTCCCTCTTGCTGATAGTAGGCAAGCGACTCCTGGTATAATTGGTGCAATACCATAACCTTTTCTTCTTCAGGGGCTTTAGCGGTAATAAGCTGCAGGTTTTTTTCAATGCCGGTTTTAATATCCCTTTTGTGCTCATCCAATATTTTTTGTGCCCAGGCCGTAGCTGCTTCCAGATAAACCGGATCATTGAGCAGGACCAGGGATTGCAAAGGGGTATTGGTGCGGATTCTTCGGGAAGTACATACTTCCCGGCTTGGATTATCAAAGGTGACCATAGAAGGATAGGGATGTGTCCGTTTCCAATAGGTATAGACAGCCCGTCGGTAGGCATCTTCTCCTTCGCTTTCATTCCAGAATTTCCCACCAAAACTGATAATGTGTTCCGGCTGGTAAGGCATGACGCTGGGTCCATGGGTTTCGGGGTTTAATAAGCCACTGATCGCCAGTGCCTGGTCCCGGATGGTTTCTGCTGGAAGGCGGGTTCGGGATCCCCGGGACAGGTACTTATTGTAGGGGTCTTTATTTTGCTTTTCTTCGCTTACCGAGGAGTGTTGACGGTAGGTGGAGGACAGAACGATTTTTTTGATGAGGGATTTGACCGACCAGTTCAGGTCCTCTCGAAAGGTTACGGCCATCCAGTCCAGTAATTCGGGATGTGTGGGAGGGATGCCCTGACTTCCAAAGTCCTCCATGCTCTCCACCAGGCCGAATCCAAAAAGCTGTTCCCAAATGCGATTCACCATTACCCGGGCAGTCAGTGGGTTTTCTTTACTGACCAGCCATTGAGCAAAATCCATCCGGTTGGGGTTTTTCTCGCCGATGGTCCCCATGATTTCCGGTATACCGGCTGGCACTTCTTTTCTCCTGCTTCGCCAGTCTCCCCGCTCGAATACCCTTGTTGTTCTTTTCTGGCCCTCCGGCAATTCGCCTAATATGGGCGTTTGCACGGGCTTTATTTTTTGGAGGGAGTCTATTTTTGCCCGGATTGCTGCTGAATAGCGGTCTATCTCTGGTGACTTTTCCTGGTAATAGAGCCAGTCTACCCGCACCAGGTCCTGCGCAAAAATCCGGTCCTTTTTAAAATAATAATATACATCCCGCTTTCCCTCCGTTGGCTGAATGGGAATGGTTAGGGTTTGCCATTGTTGTGGCCGGTTTCCGGGAAAACCTTTCGCCGTGATGCCGAACGTTCCTTCACCGATTTTGGTGCCCAGCATGGAGTCTAGCCGGATTTCTACCTTCGCCCCGGTGAGCGAAGCATAGCCCAGGGAAATGGCTTCTACCTCTGTCAGGTCTACCTGCTCATACATGACCCAGGAACTGTCCTGGACTTGCCATATGGAAGCCTGGTCATGCCCCACCAGTTCTATAAAGCGGCTTTTATCCTGAAACTCTTCCGCCTCCACCCTCCGATGACCGAGGTTGTAAAGCAGGGTTTCCTTTTGCCGGTGCAAAAATGCCTCTGATACCTTGGGCAATTGATCTTCGGGGTCTAGTTGTTCATTTATCCAGCTCAGCAGTTGCCGGACCTTTGCTTTTTCGGTGGGTTCGTAGGTAAAGACTTTTGGTTGCTCGTTGTACAGATCCTTGTCCCGGGTATTGTTGAAAAAAGCCATGGACTTGTAAAAATCCTCGTGTCGGATGGGGTCGTAAGGGTGGCTGTGACACTGTACGCAGGCCATGGTCGTGCCTTGCCAAACTTCAAAGGTGGTGCCTACCCGCTCCATTACTGCTGCGACCCGAAACTCTTCGTCATTGGTACCGCCCTCGTCATTGGCCATGGTGTTTCGGTGAAAGGCCGTGGCCAGCAGTTCTTTTTCTGTGGGATTAGGAAGTAAATCGCCAGCAAGCTGCTTGACGGTAAATTCGTCAAAGGGCATGTCCTGATTGAAGGCTTCTATCAGCCAGTCCCGATATTTCCAGATTTCCCGGTGCAGATCCTTTTCGTATCCTTTCGAATCGGCATATCGTGCCAGGTCCAGCCAAAAGGATGCCCATCTTTCCCCAAAATGTGGGGAGTCCAGCAAGCGGTCGACGGTCTTTTCATAGGCTTCCGGAGAAGTATCCTCCAGAAAGGACTCGTATTCTTTTAATGTAGGGGGAATGCCGGTAATATCCAGGGCCAGCCGGCGGAGAAGTATCTCTTTGGGTGCCGGCGGATTGGGAGCCAGTTCCATTGCTGAAAGCTTGCTGAATACGAAGTGGTCTATTTCGTTTTTGGCCTTTAGTTCCCCGGGAATGGAGGGCAGGGAAATGTCCGTTTCCGGAGGAATATAGGCCCAATGTTTTTCCCATTTGGCACCCTGATTGATCCATTTTTTTATCAGTTCAATCTCTGTCTCTGAAAGGGGATTTTTGCCCAGGGGCATGCGCATTTCCGGGTCATGGTGCTGAAGGCGCGTGAGCATTTCGGAGGCATCGGCATCGCCGGGAACGATGGCTGGTTTTCCGGATTCGGTGGGCATTTTGGCATCCGATTCAAATAGCAGGGAAAATCCGCCGGATTGCTTTACCCCACCATGACAGGAAATGCATTTCTGGTTAATGATAGGCCGTATGTCACGATTGTAACTTATCGGGTCCTCCTTGGGCCATGCCCAATAAATAGCAAGTGCCAGAAAGGGTAATACAAGTAGGAGGTTACGGCTTTTCATCTAATTTGCGTCTGCATTGATCTTAAAAGTAGCAATTTATACCATCATTGTCAAAGTCCAATCCTGTACTGTACTGTAGCACAGGTGTAAAACCGTTTGCTATTCTATGTTGCTTTATTTATATTTTGAGTTATAGACAGGATAGTACAGGCTAGTAATT
>JAWLFL010000280.1:0-2897 GCA_041685605.1 Cyclobacterium sp.
GGCCATGATACAACTGGCGGTAGAAATATGCCCTTCTTCTATATCGGCCACAGGCCTTCCCCCTTGTTCAATGGCTCGCAGAAAATCCCGCATATGATCTCTGGTGGCCGGGGCTGCATGAAGTTCTATGTCTTTTTCATTCAGGTCTTCGGGATATTCCTCCCTTTCGAACACGACATCTCCTTTGATGATTTCACCGCCTCCGTTAGGAACGAATTCGTATTTGGTAACGGAGGCTTTGAGCGTACCCTTATCACCATAAATCTTGTAAGCCCAGGGATATTCAGGATCCTGTGGGGTTCCCCAGGAGCGGTGGGTCCAGACACAATCCAGTTCATCGTAATGGAATGTGGCGGTTTGCGTATCTGCGATGGTGGATTTTCCGCCTTTTTGCACGTAGATGCCCCCGGTAGCAAACACGCTTTTGGGCCACCCCAAACCCAGGGTCCACCGCACCGCATCAAACATGTGCACACACATGTCACCGGTGATGCCATTACTGTATTCCATCATGGTTCGCCACCAGCGACGGTGAGGAAGCCCGTCAAAGGGACGCATCGGTCCCGGGCCTACCCATAGGTCATAATCAAAAAAATCCGGAACAGGTTGTACCTCCGGATCCCCATTGGCCCGCATGTGGTAATAGCAACACATTTCTGCATGAGAAACCTTTCCTAACAAGCCTTTGTCTACAATATTTTTTTTAGCCTCCACCAGGTGAGGGGTGCTTCTTCGCTGAGTACCTATCTGAACTACTCTATTGTGTTTACGGGCAGCAGCAAGGATTGCTTCGCCTTCAATGACATCCACGCTGATGGGTTTTTGCAGGTACACATGTGCTCCAGCCTGTATGGAATCGATGGCCTGCAAGGCATGCCAGTGGTCAGGGCTTCCTACCAATACAATGTCCAGCTCGTTTTCCTCCAGCATCTGCCGGTAATGCGTGTATTTTTTAGGGGTATTGCCTGACTTTTGTCGCTGACTGACCAGTTTTCCCGCTTCATCCAATAAGTTCTGGTCAGGATCGGCGAGAGCAATTACTTCCACTTCTGCCACTTGAATCAGCCGGAACAAATCACTTTTACCATACCAGCCGGTGCCGATCAGGCCGACGTTGTACGGGACTTTTCGATCCAACCAGGGCATGGCCTGCACCCCAACGCTGCTTAGTGCCATCAGTGCGGTACCTCCTTTGATAAATTTTCTTCTGTTAAGTTTTAAAGGCTTCATTGAAATTTTAGGTTTATCCACATTAAGCCTTCAATATATAAAAATAATCCCTCAGAGAAAGGGTTTTTGCAGGGATTGGGTACATTTAAGTAGATTTTCTTTTAAAGCGTGAAATCTTAACGTATTTTACGCCAAACCACCGAATAAACCCACAATGAAACCAGTTGTTGCCCTTTTAAATGCGATATTACTAGGAACTTTTTTGATCAACCCGTTAACGGCGCAGGAGGACCGTTCTTTTTTAAATCCACCTGAAGTGCTTATGAAAAAGCAATATGCACCCGGGCATCAGCTTCAAAACCGAAAATTTACGGGCATTCCCAGCCTCGCAGTAAGTAAGGACGGGCAACGAATGTGGTCGGTTTGGTATGCCGGAACAAGCCCGGGAGAAGATGAGAATAATTATGTCGTCCTGGCCCAAAGCCTCGATGCAGGAGAAACCTGGGAAGAGGTATTGGTAGTAGATCCGGATGGGGCGGGTCCGGTGCGGGCCTTTGATCCGGAAGTTTGGATAGACCCGCTTGGGAAATTATGGGTTTTTTGGGCGCAAACCATTGGTATGAATGGAACCGAGGCAGGTGTCTGGGCAATGACTTCGGATACGAATTCCGGAGTGAGAGTTAATTGGTCCGAACCAAAAAGACTGACAGATGGCATCATGATGTGTAAACCGACGGTATTGAGTAATGGGGAATGGGTATTGCCCGCTTCGACCTGGAGGTTAACGGATCACAGTGCCCGGATGGTGGTTTCCAGGGATCAGGGAAAAACCTGGAAGGTAAAAGGAGCCATTCAGGTGCCTCGTGAAAACCGGGTGTATGATGAGCATATGTTTGTGGAAAAAGAGGATGGAACAATTTGGGCATTGATCCGAACCAATTATGGGATTGGTGAAAGTTTTTCATCCGACCAAGGGGAAACCTGGTCTCCATTACAACCTTCCTTGTTTGCGCATCCCAGTGCCCGGTTTTTTATACGACGACTTCATTCAGGTAATTTGCTACTCGTAAAACACGGACCGCTCAGAGTGCGCACCGGGCGGTCTCATCTGATGGCTTTTGTTTCGAGCGACGATGGGTTTACCTGGTCCAGAGGACTATTGCTTGATCAGAGGGCAGGGGTTTCCTATCCGGATGGGCAAGAGACGGAGGATGGCACCCTGCACATAGTGTATGATCGGGACCGGACCGGAGACAGGGAGATTTTACTTGCCACATTTACTGAAGAAGCCATTTGGCACAGTGCTTACGATGAGAAAATGGTTGAAATCGCCAGGGATAGAAAAACCATCAGTAGTAAACCTAAAGGTGAGTGAAGTTTAATCCGATTGTTTTTTTTGAAATAAAAATTGGAAATTGAAAGACAATTATGAAAATGAATCTTTTTATCGGCTTTCTTTTCGTGCAAGTCCTTGTTTTTTCCCCATCCATCGCCCGGCAGGATGCTACTTTCCTGAACAAAGAACCTTGGAAACGGCATGCCATTGATGACAGTTCTCTGGGGGCCGATGGCACCAAAATCGCTGATGTAAACGGCGATGGAAAAATGGATTTGGTTGTGGGTTGGGAAGAAGGAGGCGTATCCAGGTTGTATATCCAGCCGGACGATCCCAGGAAACCCTGGCCCTTCCTGGAAGTGCCCTCACCGGATGTGGAGGATGCTTTTGC
>JAWLFL010000280.1:2997-4747 GCA_041685605.1 Cyclobacterium sp.
GGAGTCAAATACGATTTTGTTTCCCTGATCGACCTGGACGGAGACGGAGATTTGGATATAGTGACCTCGGAGGAAACAGCCGAGGATGGGTCCAAAAGGGGACTGGGTGTCATCTGGTATGAAAACCCATTTAAATAAAGGGATGCCCGGCTGCATTTTTTTTGATCAGGAATGGGCCTGATTGAAAGAAATCAAAGTACTACTCTACAAGCGAAGCCTACAAATGCCGCTTTGTCAGCAAGAAAAATAGTAACCAGCAAAACCTTAAATACCAGGGGATAATGATACAAGAAGTTTACCTGATTGCAAGTGGAGATTTGAGATTATCTGCCAACCAAACCTGTTGGCAGGCACAGGAAGCCATGGAATCCCGCCTAAATAAGGTTTTCAGCGACCTGGGAGTTACGGTAATCCGTGCCCACCCCTACGATGAAAACAAAAAGCATGGTTTCATAGATTCCCAGAAAATGGGCATGCAGGTCTTTCGGGAACTGGATCCCGGAAAGCCACTGGTCGTGGCGGAAAGCGTCTGGCAATATTCACATCACGTATTAGCCGGACTCACCACGCATAAGGGGCCGATTTTGACGGTGGCGAACTGGGAGGGGCAATGGCCCGGCCTGGTGGGCATGCTGAATCTCAATGGTTCGCTAACGAAAGCAGGGGTTTCGTATTCCACGCTATGGAGTAGGGACTTCACGGATAATTTTTTTCTTAAGGGGCTGAAGGAATGGATTCATTCCGGAAACGTGGTGCACGATATTCGTCATGTAAGGGATTTTGACCCCTCCGCTACAGCTCTGGCACAAGCCCTGGAAACAGGTCGCCTTTTTGCCCGGGAGTTTAAACAACGAAAAGCCATTATGGGCGTGTTTGATGAGGGCTGTATGGGCATGTTCAATGCCATCATACCGGACCATTTGTTACATGCTACGGGAATTTTCAAGGAGCGATTGAGTCAATCCACCTTATATGCAGCCATGAAAACCGTAACGGAAGTGGAGGCAAATGCAGTACTGGACTGGCTTTTGGACCGGGGAATGACTTTTTCCTGGGGAACCGATTCGAAATCGGAATTAACCCGGGAGCAGACGCTGGAACAGTGCAAGATGTACATTGCCGCCCTGCGGCTGGCTGAGGAATTTGGTTGCGATACGATTGGCATTCAATACCAGCAAGGACTAAAGGATCTAGCTCCTGCCAGTGATCTGGCAGAGGGACTTCTAAATACGACTGAAAGGCCTCCCGTATTCACTAGGGACGGCCGGGAAATCATTCCCGGAAAGGCATTGCCCCATTTTAATGAGGTAGACGAATGTGCCGGATTAGATAGCCTGCTAACTTACCGGCTATGGGAAAAATTGGGAATGGAAGGCGATAATACCTTGCATGACCTGAGATACGGCGAAGAATACAGCATCGAAGGCAAAGATGAATTTGTTTGGGTGTTTTTGATATCGGGTGCTGCTCCGGCCTCCCATTTTATCGATGGGTACCGGGGAGCGAGTAGCGAACGCCAGCCTCCCATGTACTTTCACCTGGGAGGTGGGAGTCTCAAAGGGATCAGCAAGCCGGGCCACATTGTATGGAGCAGGGTGTATATCATGAATGACCGGCTGCACTGCGATTTGGGAACTGGAATAGTAGTGGAATTGCCCGTAGCAGAAACCCAAAGAAGGTGGGAAATGACCACGCCCCAATGGCCCATCATGCATGGAGTATTGGATGGAGTTAGCCGGGATCAAATGAT
>JAWLFL010000281.1:0-4736 GCA_041685605.1 Cyclobacterium sp.
CAGCACCTCCAAGGTGCCCCGCAAGGTGGCAAGAGGAGTTCTAAGTTCATGAGATGCATCTGAGGTAAATTGTTTTTCCTTTTCAATGGCCTTTTCAATTCGCTTCAGCAAGTCATTGAAACTGGAAGAAAGGAGGTAAATTTCATCTTGGTTTTTGGGCAAAGCGACCCTTTCATTCAGGTTATTTTGGGTGATATGCGTAATGGTACGGGTCATTTCCTGTATAGGACTCATACTTCTGCCAGCCAAAAAACGGGATACGTAATATAACCCTATCAAAATCACAAAATAGGAGGCGAGTAATACATTTCTCAATCTTGAAATAACAGAAAAGGCAGATTGAGAGGATATGGCTGCAATGATGTAGCCCTTTTTCTGTCCATTTTCTTTAATCGGTAGTTGAACTTGCCTGATCGGTATATCCGTGAGTTCGGCATTATAATGTCCGCCATCGGTCGCTCCTTTTAAGATCAAAAAATCTTGCTTCAGATTGGGCGATCTATCCATTACCAAACCCTGTTTGTCATTCAGCTGAATAAAAACAGGATTTACTTGGGTCTCTGTATGCTCCCGTTCGCGCCATTCTTCCTTATTTACGAACTGAATGCTATCCCCAGCGAATTCTATCTCGTTTAAATGTTTTTCCGCTTCATAGGATAAGTCATTATCCAGGTTCTGAATAACCGTACTCTTGACAATCAAAAAGATGGTGCCAAAAACAACCGCCATGATGATGGCTGTTGCCACCATATAATGCAAGGCTATTCTGTTTTTGAAACTTAGGTTCATAATTCTTTTGCGATGTAACCGACGCCGCGAACGGTCTGAATGTAATTTTCTTCATCAGATAAGGAAAGTTTCTTTCGCAACGCATTGATGTACACATCAATAACGCCGGTATTGTATTCGAAGTGGATATCCCAGACACTCTCAATAATGCGGGTTCTTCGGCATACCTTACCTTTGTTGCGGATAAGGTATTCAAGCAATGCGAATTCCTTTTGGGTGAGATTAATCTCTTCCTTTCCTTTAAATACCTGATGGGTTTCCGTATTTAGCGTGATGATTCCCAAGGTAAATTGGGAGTGCTCACCCATCTTTGGCCTCAGTTGCACCTTAATTCGCTCCAGAATTTCCTCGAAATGAAAGGGCTTTTTAATGTAATCGTTCGCGCCAGACTGCAAACCAAATAAGGTTTCGTCAAGCGTATCCTTGGCGGTAAGAAAAATGACAGGGGTGGTTGGAAACTCTTTTCTGAACTGCCTGCAAATTTCAATTCCGCTTAATCCCGGAAGCATCCAGTCTAATAACAGGATATCGTACGCTCCTGACAAAGCCAAGCGCAGACCCAATTTGCCTTCATCGGCTATATCTACGGCAAATGACTCTTCCTCCAATCCCTGCTTAAGAAACGATGCAATTCCCTTCTCGTCTTCAACTATCAAAATTCTCATCTATCAAATATCCATATAACTCGCTTAAGTATCCATAAATTGAATCTTAAGAATCGCTTAAAATTCAGGGAATCCGCTTTTTTTTACGGGGTTATCCTTGCATTTAGTTCCGCTACCCACACCTCTGGCCCATAAACGACCAATTTGTACTCCTTACCATCCCTTGTTTGAATGCAAATACCGGGATACCTTATTTTTCTCGCCTCTCTTTTTTCAACCCGGCAGATCGTTTTAAAGGCAATATCCGTTTGTCCTTTTTGTATGTTTAACGCATGGGACTTGAAAATGAGCTTTTTGTTGGTTAAAAACAGTTTGCCTCCTACTCCCTCCATGCCTTTAAAAAGGGTCGCAGGCACTTCTCGTTTGATTTCTTCCCCCGGCTCCAGTGCTGGCTGGATGGCTGCACCGATTTTGCTAAATACCTTTCCCCCCAGCCGGTTAAAGAGATAGGGGAATATTAACGCAAACGAGAGACCAAAAAATAGGCCCTGAAACAGCAAGCTTTCCGGCGAATACCGGGTTTTGCCCGAAAAATAGTCCATTGCCCAAATTCCAAGGGTGTATAGCACTCCCATTTGAAAAGCAAGCACCAGGCGATATTTCCAATCTGTTCTCAATTCCGTCTGTTATTTACTATCCTATCGTTTACATGCGCTATGATCAACCACCTGTGTGGCTTTTTAGCCACGCATAATTTGAGGTATCCTTTTTTAGATGGACCGGCCCTGACCAGCTTCCATCAAACCATCAGGATCCTTTAGGCCTTTTGCATGGGTTGCTCAAAAGTGATTTCAATAAATTCAGCAGGTCGGCTCACAGCGACCAATGCCCTTACCCGCATGGTACCATTCAGGACATCCTCAGCCGTCATCGTTTCCCCTACCCCAACGCGAACTGAGAAAGCCTCTGCTGGGCTCGCTCCGGCCAAAGCTCCCATTTTCCACTGCTGTGTCAGGTAATTTTCCAGCATGGATTTGACGGTGATCCAGGTAGCAGGCTGATTGGGTTCAAAGGTGTAGGCTTTGACGGCCAACAGCATCGATTGTTCGAGTACCGCCACCGTCCGTCGCACAGGAATGTATCGCCAATCGTTGCTGTTTCCATCCAGCGTGCGCGCCCCCCATACCAGCACTCCTTCTCCCACAAAGGAGCGGATGGCATTGACCGCTTTTCCATCCAAGGGGGTATTCAGGTACTCCTGCTCTTCTGTGGAAATGGGTACCGATGGAGCAATGACGGAATTCAGGGAGAGGTTGGCGGGGGCTTTCCAAACCCCGCTCGTAGAATCCACCAAGGTGTACAACCCGGCCATTGCGGACGCAGGAGGTAGCTGATTGAGGTACTTTCGCAGCAATCCCATTACTGCGCTATAGGAATGAGTTACCGTCAAAAGCGTGCGGTGCAAGTCAGCGGGAGTAAGTTTGCCGCAAGTATCGGGGTTATCGTCCCAGCTATTCACGGCAGCTGATGTATAATTGGGAAGTTGTTGTACCAGGGATAAAACCCGCTCTTTTCGTAGCACTTCGCTTTTTGATTCATTTTCGGGATGATCGATAAGCGAAAGTTCTCCACTGATCATTTCAACCAGCCGTGCCAGGCTATCGTCGGTGAGATTTTGAAAGGACAGATCCGATTCGTTTACGATCGTTGTTTCCAGCCAGGGATAATAAACGGCGGCGTAGCTGAGTGATTCGCTGCCGATCTCTTCCCGGAACCGGTCCACAACGGATTTCCCGCCCGCAGGATTTTGCAAGGCTTTGTAGCCCTGGTACACATCCAAAATGGCCATCCGGTTGCCCATCTGCCCGCAATGGGCGATTACCTTGCGGCACAGGCTATAAAATGCCTCGGCAGTATCCAGAAAAACGGCATCGGGAAGCAGTACCAGGGTGGGCTCCGGTTCTTGCTCCAGGACTTGCAAACCGGTCATAAGACTGGCAGCTTGGATCGGTCCCCCTTCATCAAATCCACCTACCGAAACGATATAGCAGGTACCTCCCCCATTTTGGTAAAACAACTTCATGACCGCATAAAGCCGGTATGCCGGACCTACCCTACTCAGGCTATAGCCATTGATTTCACCGATTGCTTCATTTGCGACCGTTTCCTTAGCCGCCGATGCCTGATCCAGCTGGTTGGCTCTGTCTCCTTTCGTATGAAGCCGAAACAGGTAGGGAGCCGGGCCTCCAAAATGCTGTTCGAATTCCAAAAAGGAAGTAATTCGTTTTGCTTGGTTAGTTGGCCTTTTGGCCGTATACCCGATAAAAGCGGGAACTGCACTTGGTACTTGCACTACCGAAGAGGGGAAAGCATTTTTTTCTTCGATGTATACGCCTGGTTTTTTCAATATTCCCATTAGTTGATGGTTAAGTGCTAAACAAGTTACACAATTTAGCCATAAAGCAGGTAACTAAAAGTGGTTGAAATTTGCTTGATTTTCCTTAGCTAGGCTCACTTTTAAAGACTCTTTTAAGGTAAAGCAATTGACCGGTATGATAGGAATGGTGATTGGCAATGAGGATAATCTCCCGAAAAATCGTGTAATCCGGGGCATGCGAAATGGGGGCAAACAGGTCAATTGAATCATCTTCTACCAGCTGGATCAGTTCCTTTCGGTCGGCAAAAAAACCTTCTATAGATTGTTTCCAGGTATGCGTATCCGCTTCGGCTGTTGGCCAATAGTCTTCCGGCCAGTTCATTTCCTGGTAGTTGGGGGCTTTGATAAATTCGATGATATCTCGCTGCGCCCGTCGCATATGTTCTACCAGAAACCAGGGAGAATGGGGAATGCCCGGCACTTTATTGTTGATGGCCTCCAGTGGAAAATCGGCTACCACCCGATCAAAGGTAATGTGTGCTTTTTCACCACTTAGCGATTCGATCAGGTGTTTGCGCAAAATTTGACGTTCAGTTTGGTTTAAGGGCATCGTAGGAATGGGGTTGGTTCGATTTACTAGAAATGTAGACGTACATGCCGCCGCACTTAACAATTAAGCTTGGAAGCCTGTATTGACCAGAGTCAAGAGGCGATTTTTTCGAAACGGTACAGAAATACGGTGTTTTATAGCTGATTAGATTACAATTGAAACCGAAAAGTATTGATTGAGACGCAAATGGCTTGGAGGTAACGGTTTTGCTAAGAACGGTAGCATGGCATCATGATCCGGCTGTGAGGCTAGCCCCCGAAGGGAAGCCAGACAGAGTTGAGCTAACACTCCCTTATTTTAATAATCCATTAACTGAGAGATCTTCATCAAGGCCTTCCCAGTGAATTCCAATTCC
>JAWLFL010000282.1:0-4733 GCA_041685605.1 Cyclobacterium sp.
TTTACATTTTGATCATTATAGGAGTCTTTTAGAATTTATCAATAGTAAACCTTTTCAAGTTCATCTATATGGTCATTCTTGCGGTTTATCTGATCGGACATTACTTAATACAATTTTTGAAAATGAAAATTGTATTTCAATAAAGAACTCCTATTATTCCAATAATGGTAAAGACGATTACGAGCAAAAAAGTTATGCAATAGCAAGACACTTCAAAAGTAAAGCAGATTTACGAGCGAAAGTCGTCAACAAAACGAAATGTGAACCGATAATACAACCTAAGGAAATCTAGTAAAATTAAATATACTTCTCCAACTCCACATCCGGCATTTCATCATAAGTCTGCCCATTAAGTTCCCGTCCAGCTTTTTTCTTATTTTTTCCACCCCACTGTTTAAAGAAAAAAGCCACTTTAGCGACTTGGCATTGCTCCTGAATATCCAATACCCAGTCTGGGTTCATGGGTCTGGCCTTATGGCCACTCTCCCCACCGACAATGACCCAATCAATCTCATTTAAATTCATATTTGGAAGGGCACCGATCAGGGGTTCGCAGGAAAGGAACTTTACCCTTGCCCCGGATTGCCGAAGAAAGTCTATTCGGTCCAAAACCTGTTCATCTTCTATAGACACGCCCATCCAGATATTGTGAGACCAAGGCAAAATATCACTGATTTCAGCCAAACGGTCTGCCCGCTTGGTGAGGACCTGGAAAACATGCTGTCCATTGTCCTTCATCACCTGAAATACCTTTTGGATAAATTCTAGTGGCACATCCTTGTGAAAAAGGTCAGACATCGAATTGACAAATACCACCTTTGACTTTTTCCAGATGTAGGGAATCTGCAAGGCATCTTCATGGAGTTTAACCTCCTTGAATCCTGCTTTGTACTTCTCCACACCCATGGCCTGAAGGCGCTTGGTCATTACTTCCGCATAGCAGAATTTGCAGCCCGCTGAGATCTTTGTGCAGCCCGTGACCGGATTCCAGGTCAGTTCGGTCCATTCGATTGAGGTTTGTGCCATGTTAGTTGGATGGAGATTTGGTTTGGTCTAGAATTGATTTGATTTGGGAAGCTCTAACATCTTTATATCCATAAGGATCAATAAAGAAAACAGAGCATTCTGATGATTCCAATATCTTTTAACAGATATTTTTTTCGTAAACCTATTACAAGCATAGACCTAATTTTTGTGTAAATTCCGTTTTTACGTTTACGATATGCTGGGATTTTCGTCCAAGAATCCCCCTTGCCCCCTTATAAAGGGGGATTTAACTGCAAACATCTTGAACAGCTAGTGATATACTTTTTCATTAATATCGGATGGCTATTTACCCAATTAAATCCCTGCTTCTATTTAACAGTATCCTTTAGCTTTGAAAACGGTATATAGATTTCAGCCATCAAAAAGAGAACGGATGACATTTTAATAGCATCGGGTTAAACCATTGACCCGGAAAAATAATTTTTAATGGATGAATTCTCCAATACCTTCGCTTCAATTTCCGGCTCCAGGTCAATATCCTTATTCGCTCCTAACAGTGATTCAAAGGGTATTCCTAAATACCTGTTTAATAAAACGATCATTTTTAGGGTTAGTGCCCGCTTCCCATTGAGGATCTCGGAAACCCTGGTTTTCCCTCCCAAAAGGGGAGCAATATCTACCTGTTTTAAATTCATCTGATCCATTCTAAACTTAATGGCGGCAATAGGGTCGGGTGCCACAACTGGGAAATGCTCCCGCTCGTATTTTTCTACCAGTAGCGACAATAGTGCGATTTCTTCTCCGTCCGGACTATCCGGATCAATCGGGTTCTCCGTACTGTGAATCAATGTATAAATTCGTTCACAGGCATCGTTGTACGCTTCTGCTGTATTGACTATTTTAATTTTCATATTTTATCGTTCTAACGTCTACTTTATCGTATTCTGCATGAGTGCCAAACCAAACTACAAAGACTAATTTTAACCTGTATTCAATATCTACAATCAATCGATAATCATTCCCTTTTATATTGAAGACTACTCTTTTGGAACTGATGATACTGGCATTGCCGTATTTGGCTTTCAACTCATTTGAGTTTTCCCATGTAGAGAACCTGACTTCATAAATCCAAGCCCTTAAAGATTCCTCAGCCTGATGGTATTTGCTCTGTTTGCAATACTCGGTCAGCGTATTCTCTTTAATTATTCTCATACGCTACAAAGATAATTAAAGTTACCAAAAAAGGTAACTATCGCAGGCCCAATTTAAATGGATACGTGCCAAAAAGAATCTTTTTGAAATAAATGGCATTTTTGACTAAAAGTCTAATTCAATTTTACGATAGGTAAATCTTTCACTAATTTTTTTGGCCATTGCAAATGACCTTTTAACAATTGCTTCACTCAAGTATGCTCTCAAAATAGAAGGGTGGCGTGGATGCAACACCCAGCGGGGATTTCCGTCCGATAATCCCTTGCTTAAACATCTGCAATTGATTGTATGACTCAAACTCCAGAAGTGCTTTTCTTGCATGGCATGCAATTCCGATTCAACCCCTTCCGGACTATCGGATTACATCGATCAATTATCAAATCCTGTCGGATTAAAAGAAATCTTGACTCCGAATCAATTCCTTTTCATACCCGAAACCTTCGGTCCGTTTGTGGACCTTATGAGACATGGTCTATTCAACGCCGGTTTTATTTTAACGATCACTTTTAGGGACAGGATGCAGCCGCTTCGACATGCTCCATTTAATAAAAGAAGTTAAAATACGTCAATAAATATGTGATAAGACTATAATTTTAAATATATTTAAACTCCTGTTTTCCAGATTTTAAGAAGGATATTCGCCCGTAAAATGAATCCTAGTTGTTGACCGCAATCAATCCAAACCAATGAAAATTCCTGTACTTGTATTCAGTTTACTTATTCTTTTAGGCTGCTCAGAAAATAAAACCCAAACCAAGGGCGATGCGGATTTTTTATTGACCCAGGATACGGTGCTGATTGATCCACAAGGCAGCATCATCAACCTGAAATTCGGTCTTACCCACCCCGAGCTTTCCGCCGATGGTAACTACCTGTATCACTATAACTATGGCGAGGCCAGGTTTGATAAGGTCAATCTGACCGATTTGCTATTGGAGGAGACCCTCCAATATGAAAAGGAAGGCCCCGATGGAATGGGAGGAAATATCTCCGGCTATGCATTGACCGGATTCGACCAGGTAATGGTCTGGTCTGATCGACTCAACGCTTTATTTGATCAGGAGGGCAAAAAAGTCAGGGACCTAAAGTTGACCAAAATTGCCCCGGAAATAGCGGGTTCGGAAACATTTCCCATACGCTTGATGGAGCATCCCAGTGATCCGAACAAGTTTTATGGCCTGTACGGCAAGTGGCTGGACCACCAATTTTTTCTTATCCGGTTTGACCTGGAAACTGAGTCGTATGAAAAAATACCGTTGCCCGAGACCGGGAAGCTCAACGACTACCGGATGGAAATCGAGCACGAAGGAAAACCTACAGGTGGATTCAGCCCAAAACCTATAGCACATGCGATCCAGGACCACAAAATCGTGATTACCAACGGCGCATTCAATGAAGCCTATGTGTACGACATCCGGTTGGATTCCCTGTACCTGAAAACCTGGGAAAGCCAGCTTACACCCAACCAAAATGAATACAAACTCCCAAAAACGGTGGAACTGCTGCAGGCGGAAGAACATTACATGAAATTCAATGAGTCGATTTATTTTTTACCTCCTAAATGGGACCCGGTATCTCAGCGTTACATCCGGCTATCGTTCACAACCCAATTTTCCGAAAACCTGGACGAATACGGACAAGCAATAGAAACCGGCGCAGAAGTATACCTCACCGTTTTGGACAAGGATTTAACGATGCTCGGTGAGACGTATCTGGAGCAATTCCCAAAAAATCCACGCCAACACTTTTTTGCGGATAACAAAATCTGGGTGTATGAAAATATAGATGATGAATTGGGGTTTGTGCGGATTCGTCTAGACTGAAATAACGGATGGTTGTTTTACTTTATAAGGCGAGGAGTCCTACATTTTGTAGACCTTTCCCTTTTGTGGCTGGTTTTTGGCCATTGCAAACGACCTTTTAACAATTGCGTTGCTCAAGTAGGTTCTTGATAGAGAGGCGTAGTGGATACTACACCCAGAGGAGAAACTTACCTTTCTTCTAACCATAACCCGGCATTAGGCACCCAAATGTGTCGGTTAAGGTGGGAACCGGAAAGCTGAAGGTGCTGAAATATTTCATAAAAGATGCGGCTATTCGTTTTTGAATCTCTCTTTTTTAAGTTGTGTTATTCGCCATTGCTAATGGCCTTTTACCGATTGCATCACTTACCTTCGTTCTTGATAGAAGGGGGTAGTGGATCCTACAGCCAGCGGGGTCTCCACTGCCGATCTGGAATTGATCGTATGACCCAATCTCCAGAAGCGCTATTTTTACAACGCATGTAATCAAGGTTCAACCCCATCCGGGGTTGGAGGTACTTCTTTGATTTCTTTTCCGTGGGCTGCACCCACGGTTATTTTTGTTCAGGCCCTACAGGCCTGCTTTTACTGAGAGATTCGTCAACAGTCTAAATCAACGTCGATAGAAAATATTTTCCATTTATCCCAATCCTCTGAAGGGAAGTCTCGCATAAACTCCCCGGAAACAAGCTTCCGTTCGCCTCCGAAGCCTGAAGGGCTTCAATAACAATA
>JAWLFL010000283.1:0-4721 GCA_041685605.1 Cyclobacterium sp.
GTGAGGTAGTGGAAGGGAAGGGCATAGGAAAATTAGCAGGATCACTATAATCTGTAAGCGGGTAGCGATTGGCGATCTTTCCGGAATCCGTCATATGTAATAAAGCCCCTGACCAGTGATGGAAAAGGTAAATGGAGTCAAAGGTATGCAGATAATGTGCTGAATTAGAAAGGTTTCCCACTCCATTTGGTCCTTCGTACTCGAACTGGACTTTACGTACCTTATCGGTATCCTTATAGTCAAATATCACCAGTGTCATAAGATCGGCATCCAGAAAGCTCAAATATTCCCTTACAACAGGATACCAATACTAAAACTTCATTAAATAATAATGGAAACTATCTCAAAGCGTAGTTAAAAACCGCTATCCCGGGATCACGGTCAGCGGTGATTCCAAAGATTCGTTGGCGGCCCTCGTCCACGGCAAAGGCACTAATTGGGATGTCTAATCGGAATAGGGCTTCAATGTTTCCTGAGGTTTTAAAGACGAGCAGTGTCGTCTGCCCATTACCATGTTCCATAATCTCCTGGTCGGTTTTTCCAGAATAGAGTCCAAAGATATACTGCTTCCCCAAAAACGCATCCATATAAGCCAAGGGATGATTGGATGACGTAACAATCCCCGAGCCTGCGGGACGAAATTCCGGAATGGAATTTTCAGGCCCATTTACTCCAATTATAACTCCCTTTTGCTTCTCCAATATTTCCAAACGATCTCTATAAATACTTGCTTTTATAAATTTGCCCTGTTCAGGGTCTCCCGCAAAAGTCCCTTGGTGGAGATCGGCGATTACATGATCTTCGTAATCCCCAGGAATCATACCTTGCCAAGTGCCAAATCCAGCAATTTTCCGTCCGTCAACGTGAAATTCCACAAATTTCTCTGGGCCATCTACTAGAAAAGTAACGAGAGTACTGTCCGAACTCCAAGTCATCCCCATTGCACGAAATAAATCTCCTTGTTGCCTAATCTGTCGTAAAGCATGGGGATCATCCGAAAATTCCAACGGATATTCGGAAAGGGACTTGCCTTCCAGACTGTAAACCCAAAATGTACCTGGCTCGGGACCGGACTCAATCGTCCAGCTGCTAGGAATCTCGCCAGGTCCCAAACCCTTAGCGCCAGAGGAGGAGAGATATTTCATGGAGTTGCTTTCCAGCAGATGTAAAAAATAATCACTGCCTCCATCGTCTAAGACCACAATTTTATTCCTTTTGTATAACAACCTACTTGGCATTTTCAATTGCTCAAAGTAGTATTTTTCCCCTGAAAGTACCTGAGATTGAGGGATCGATTCCCAGGTAAAGGATTTTTCGACTAATGATTCAATTTCAACTTTTCCGCCGCAAGAAAGCAATGCCCACCCAAAAATTTGGCAAAAAAAGAATGAGAAAATCAATTGGTAGTGAAAATGGAACGCGTGTTTAAACAGGTTCCCGAGTTTTTTAAGTTTAATCGTACTCATGTCCTGTACATGTAGTCGCCCCGTCAATTTTCTTATGATAAGCAGCTGCGTTTCCTTCTGTATCCGTACAAAATATGCGGTAAGTTCTAGAACAACAAACCCAACTCCCCCCTCCTCCTGATTCCGCCACTGCATTATCCAACGCTACTTCCTTCTCCGCAAATACTTCTGCTGTGCCGTTGGCACCTACCTGCCAGCCGGCAACCATCAAAAAAGCCACCACTCATAGTGAGGCCAATAATATCCTGGAATTTTTTAATAGTCTTTTCATAATTTTTAGGTTTAATTTAACTAACTGTCTCACATTAGACAAGATGCAAAAAAAACTATTCGTTGCAACTATTTTTTTAAAAAAAATAAAAAAATTAAAAACAATCTTTTTTTAAGCATGTATTGTATTTTTAGGGGGTAGTGAGGATTATGCCTAATCTGAAGGTTTTTTTCACCACGGATTCGCACAGATTTTCACAGATTTTTTAGCTGTCAGGATTGATCCATTTTCCAGTTTTTTATCTGTGTTAATCTGAGTAATCTGTGGTGCACCTTTTTTTAACCACAGATTCGCACAGATTTTCACGGATTTTTTAGGTGTCAGGATTGATCCTTCGACTGGGTGTAGATTGCATCTACATCCCTTATAGTATCTAATTTACGCCAGCAAGGCATTTGCAATGCCGGGTCCTGAGGACTGACCGTTTAAAAAATCATTCCCGGAAAGGTGTACGTTTAGCCATTTCAAATGGCTTTTTGGCGGGTCTAAATCGTTTGTGGATATTCCGAAGATAGCAGGGTGAAGTGGCATACTTCACCCAGTGGCGTCGGTGATCGTTTTGGGCTCTGTGCTTTACAATGGCTGGAGGCACCTGTATTTTGTGTACCCTTTTCTGGTCTATGGCGGTGTATGGGGGATGCATATAGTTTGGGTTTGGTACCGGAAAAAAAAGCGGTTGCGCTCCGTCCGTTTGTTGCTGGCGGGATTACTCCTGCTCCTGGCAATAGAACTGGTACATACCGTCTACGTAATAGTCCGCTACCATCCCCATCAGAGCGTCTACTTCAACGCTTTGGCAGGGGATGTGGAACGCAACTTTGAGCGGGATTACTACGGGGTATCTTACCGGCAGGGGCTGATGCGGCTTTTGGAAAACTATCCGGAGCGGGAGTTACGCATCTACAGTCGGGATTTTATCGGCAAGATCAATACGATGAACTTTCCCAAAAAAGAAGCTGAAAGGCTGGTATTTGTAGACCGCATCGAAGAGGCGCAATTTTTCGTGACCTTGTTTAATTTCCGGTCCGGAAAGGAATACCGGGAATTTACCCGGGGGGAGTTTCCCTTTGATCAGCCGGTGGATTTTTCAATCAGTATGAGAGGATACCGGGTATTTACTGTTCAACGGATGGAGGCTGGCAAATAAGCACCGAAATTTCTTTAAAGAACATTCGTTAGTTCAATTCCCTACCGAAAAATGCATTCATTCCAAATTGAAAGCGTTTTAACAATAGATTGGCAAGTCATGGGTTTGGATCATCTTCATTGATAAATTTTGGGCTTAGAATCGATTCTCCCTGAGCAAGAATTAAACCACTTTGATCCAAAAATAACAGGTTAACAGGTTCCTGAAAGTCAATTGCTGAGTTTAAAGCTTCCATTTCATTATGAAAATCAAAGAAAAACCTGGCTGTAGGTAAGGGATTGTTTTCAACTCCAAAAAGAAATGTAAAAAGATTAAAGTCATCATTAGAACGAAGTATAAAATACACTGCAACATTTTGAGAATGAAACCGTTCTGCTTTTTCGTGCCAGGAATCAAGTTCTCCCAGACAGGTGACACAGGAGACACTCATTTGGACCAAGACAAAATGGCTTTTCTCAGAAAACAGATCACTGGAGTTTACAGTACATGTTCCAGAGCCCGGCAAATACTCGTGCAAAATTTCCGGCAACCTAATGATTTCATGATCGTTAACCCAATCTTCTGCAACGTTTTTAGAGGTTTTTTCAACATCGCAAGCGGAAAATAAAAGCATCTTAGCGATTAAGAGGAATCCAATTATTTTGACCAAGCCTTGCATCAACTTATTCTGGTAAATCCAAAGCAGCACATATAATCTCGCCGGTATTAACGTCGAACGAATAGATCTTACTATTATCGGGGGAAACAGAGAAACTTTGAATTTTTCTATCTACTTTAATAGTGGTAACTGGATTTCCATCCCATGTGTATACATAAAATGTGTCAGAATATTGGGAATCCATAACGTTGTCATGGTTACCCGAAAAAAGCGTATAAATGTAACTATCTGTTGCGAATACATCAATGTGGCATTTTTGAATATTTCCGCCCCTTTCGAAAACCATCATCCCGAATTCATCTTTTTTCAAAGCGAATTCGTTGTTGATATTCCCCGGCCCACGAATCAACAGGCTTTCGGAAGCCTCCAAATCGAAAATTTCAATTGCCTCATTCCACCTGTAGACTGACACTAATTGACTGCCGTCGGACTTCAAAGCGAAATTAGCTTGGAAGAAATCATCCATTACCTCATCCGTAAAACTCTCAGGGACCCTTTCAAAATCCCCAAACTCACTTACTATTTCGCCAGTATGACGGTTCAATTTCTGGAATTTCCTATGGGAACCCAATAATCCGTTAGCGATAATTTCATTTTCATTAGATATTTCAATCCTATTAAAGTAGTCGACCAGTTTGGTTTCTTTCTGCCAGTTCTTTTCATTTAGATTTGTCAAGTCATTTTCTATTACCTTATGCATAGTAAAATCCAACACCCACAACATCCCGTCCATAATACCAGAAGATTTAGGAGAAAATGCTTCATATGGGCCACTTCCTTTTCCAATATAACTTGAAGTAAAGGCTTCTAGCGCAAATGAATAGAAATGAAATATCTTGTTTCCCGTTGCATTAATATCAAAAATATACAATCCTGAATCTACTTCATATATTTTATAAGGTCTTCCCTCATTAAAGTCAATTAACTTTGTAAACGCTAATTCAATACTTTCAGGAAAGGATGTAATAATTCTGGAATTTTTGTTTATGATGACCTGCATGTCCTCTTTAGCATTACATCCATACAACATGAATAGTATCACAATTTTCAAATAGAAGATTTTCATTGGTACCAAAGAAATAAATTACAAAAATTAAATATTTTTTAAAGAAATCCTGGCATGTCAGGCTTTTTACTATTCATGTTGTATGGATGTAATGCTAAAGAGGACATGCAGGT
>JAWLFL010000284.1:0-4703 GCA_041685605.1 Cyclobacterium sp.
TGTAGTAGGCGTTACCGTTATTGACGGTGGTAAATTCTTTGACAAATTCTTTGAGATAGGGGTCGGAGGCGATCATAAAAGTGGTGACAGGAATTTTCAATCGCCGACATTGCGCTGCCAGTTTTAAGGTTTCCTTCAGTATTTTGCTATCAATGCCGAAGCTATTTTTATAATATTTGATGCCTACCTTCAAACAGGTAGGTTTTCCATCCGTGATCATAAAAATCTGCTTATTGGGATTTTTTCTCCGCCTTAAAAGATCCATGGCCAGTTCCAGACCGGCCACCGTGTTTGTATGGTAAGGCCCAACCTGCAGGTAGGGGAGGTCTTTGATAGCGATCTGCCAGGCGTCGTTGCCAAAAACAATTACGTCCAGGGTATCTTTCGGGTAGCGGGTTTTGATCAACTCCGCCAGGGCCATGGCTACCTTTTTGGCAGGCGTGATCCGGTCCTCTCCATAGAGGATCATGGAATGGGAAATATCGATCATCAGAACCGTGGAGGTCTGCGTACGAGTCTCGCTTTCCACCACTTCCAAATCATCCTCAGTCAGCAAATAGTCTCCCGAAAATCCGTGGTTTGCCTGCGCATTTCTCAGGGAATCGGTAAGCGCGATTTGATCCAGGTTGTCGCCAAATTGAAAGGGCCGTCTTTCGGAACCTCTTTCCTCACCGGGCCCGGTATGGGTGGTTTTGTGCTGCCCACCTTTTCCTTTTTTTAGCTTTCCGAAAATTTCCTCCAACGCACTTTTCCGAATGGTCTGCTCGGCTTTTCCGGTAATTTTAATCGATCCTTTTCCCTGCTTCTCGTCCAGGTAGCCCTTGCTTTTCAAATCCTCGATAAAATCACCAATGCCGTAACCGGGAGTGGTCATCTGGTAGCGTTTGTCCAGATTGGTCAGCCAGCTGAGTGCCTCCGCTACATCTCCACCGGTCATGGTGACTAATTGAAGGAAAATGTCCAATAACTGATCAAAGGTATTTTTATCGGGATCTTTCTGTGGGACAAATTTGGTAAATCTGAAACCTTTCATAACTCCTTAACAAAATATTACTGCCAGAGGTTTTCGTTTTTGGAAATCCCTTATTGATTTTCGATGAGCGCGACGATTTCATCGGCCTGAAGGTGGCAATTGACCCATTCTTCCTCAAAACTCGCGCCATATTTCTTGTAAAATTTGATGGCCGGTTCGTTCCAATCCAACACCTGCCACATCATGCCCGTGCAACCTTCTTCCAGCGATTTGGCCAGGACCGCCTCAAATAGCAATTTACCCGCGCCCTTTCCTCTCTCCGACGCGGTGATAATGTAATCTTCCAGGTAGAGCCGTTTTCCTTTCCAGGTGCTGTAGCGGTAGTAGTAAATGGCCGTTCCGATAATGGGTCCATTACCTTCTTTTTCAACCACAAAGAAACCAAAGACAGGGTTCGGACCAAAGCCATCTTTTTCCATTAATTGTACGGTATTGGTTACCTCATCAGGTGCCTTTTCATAAAGGGCCAGTTCCTGGATGAGGGCAAAGACCTGCGGTAGGTCTTCTTTTTTTCCTTTTCTAACGATATACATGAATTGAAATTAATAAAAAGGACCCACTTTAGCCCAATTCGGTTCTCCTTTCTTGGAAAATTAACCGAAGGATGGGGCAGGGCAATTGCCGCACGATTTTTATCTTTGGTCAAACAACGCTATTTGCCATGTTCTTATCCATCGATGCCGGTAATTCGACCATTATTTTTGGTTTTTATAGGGAGGGAGCTGAGTCCTGGACCCCCACCCTTAGCGTGGATACCCATAAAAACCTGACGGTTTTTCAGCTTGAAAAGAAGCTGAGTCATTTCTTTTTGGAGAATGACTGGAAGCTGGAATCCGTTACCGATATTGGGTTGAGTACGGTGGTTCCTGATTTGGCACCCGTACTCTTGCAATGTTGCGAAAACTTTTTTGGCATGTCTCCTTATCTGATCGACGGAAACAGCTATGAAAGGCTCCCGGTAAAAACGGTAAACCCACACGAAATAGGTACTGATCTGATGGCTAACATTACCGCAGCTTACGCATATTTCAAGGAATCATGCATCGTGGTAGATTTTGGGACAGCCCTGACCTTTAGCATCGTGGATGAGCAAGGGAAGGTCATTGGGGTAAACATCGTTCCCGGAATCAGAACGGCGATAAACGCGCTTTTCACCGGAACGGCCAAATTACCTAAGGTAACCTTGGAAATGCCGGATTCGGTATTGGGAAAAAATACGGTTCATTCCATTCAGGCAGGAATCTTTTACGGCTACACGGCTCTTGTCAAGGGGATACTGACAGCCATTGCTGCGGAGACCAAGCAAAGCTACAAGGTAGTGGCCACCGGAGGACTTTCCGCAGTGATGGACCATCTCCATGATCAATTTGATCTGATAGACAGGCACCTGACCTTAAAGGGAATCTACCAGATTACGAATTCCAACAGAAATGGCCGGGGAGGTGGCGGGCACTAACAATCCGAAATTTTGGAAAATTGCAGATAAATAGGTAGTTTAATCACGGTTAAATTTTCGAACGTAAACCCCTTTTACTTATGAATGCCCAATCCCAGCCTTTCGATTATTTTCTGGATGTGATTAAAAATAAATACGCGCAATTTGATGGCAGAGCCAGGAGGAGCGAGTATTGGTACTTTGTGCTGTTTAATATTCTGATCAGTCTCGGTATCGGAATCGTGGGAACCCTCCTCGATCTTTCATTTTTGAGTATGATTTACAGCCTAGCCATCTTTATCCCGGGTATAGCGGTAGCTGTGAGGAGACTCCATGACACAGGAAGGTCAGGCTTATGGGTCCTGATTGGCTTGATTCCCGTAATCGGGGTGATTGTGCTGATTGTCTTTTTAGTAGAAGACAGTAAACCTGCCAATCAGTACGGTCCCAACCCCAAAACAACAAACAGTGCTATCGAATAAAAAAAAGCGAGTCTTACTCAGACTCGCTTTTTATGATAATTTCTATAGGTTCTCCTGTGCTATCCAGGAATTTGTACTCCGTCACCGGTAGTGAAGAATCTTTGATCAGGCTGATCCATTTGTAATAGTTAAAAAACCACTGAATCCTTTTGGAATAGATGCCATGTGTAAAGTAGGCATATAAATAAGGGTGCATGGCTATTTTAATCTTCGATTCGTTTTGGTGTGTTGCAAGATGTTCTAAATCTTTTTCCAATTTGTCTGCTACCAATATGGAGGCCTGGATTTTTCCAGTTCCATTACAGGATGGGCAGGTTTCTTTGGTGACAATGTTCATTTCGGGTCGGACGCGTTGTCGGGTGATTTGCATCAGTCCGAATTTTGTGAGTGGGAGCACCGTATTTTTTGATCGGTCATCTCTCATTGCGTCTTTCATCGCTTCGAAAATCGCCCGTTTGTTATCGGCTTTTTTCATGTCAATAAAATCAATCACAATGATACCACCCATATCGCGTAGCCTTAATTGTCTTGCAATTTCCTTTACCGCTACTAAATTGGTTTTAAGGCCGGTATTTTCCTGATCATTTTCCTGATTGGACTTGTTTCCACTGTTCACATCTACGACGTGAAGGGCTTCGGTATGCTCAATAATGAGGTATCCGCCCTGTGGCAAACTTACCGTAGATCCAAACAGGCTTTTGATCTGTTTTTCAATACCAAAACTTTCAAAGAGCTTTGCTTTTCCGTTGAAAAGCTTAACAATTTTTTCTTTTTCTGGAGCAATCGATCTTATGTAAGATCGCATCTGATCGTAAATTACTTCATCCTCTACCGTGATTGCGTCGAAAGATTCGTTGAGAAGGTCTCTGATAATGGAGGAGGCCAAACTCATTTCTCCGATGATTTTGTCTTTTACCTTGGCTTTTTGCAGCTTTTTCATGCCATCTTCCCATGATTCCAGAAGGTTTCTGAGATCCTTGTCCAATTCGGTGACAGATTGTCCTTCTGCCACTGTTCGGATGATCACCCCAAAATTTACGGGTTTGATAGACGTGATAAGCCTGGCTAACCTTCTTCTTTCTTCGGCACTGCGTATTTTTTTAGATACGTTCACCGTGTCAGAAAAGGGCACCAAAACAAGGTATCGACCAGCAAGGGAGAGCTCACAGGACAGTCGCGGTCCTTTCGTTGAAATCGGTTCTTTCACTACCTGCACCAAAACCTGATTGTTTTTAGACAATACCTGAGAAATTTTTCCCAGCTTGTCTATTTCAGGTTCATTGTCGAAGCCCTTCAGGTTAAAACCCTGATGGCTCCTATTTCGGGTAACTTTGACCAGCTTATTCAAGCTGTTTACCCTAGGTCCAAGATCCTGATAATGTAGAAAAGCGTCTTTTTCAAAACCAACGTCGATAAAAGCGGCATTTAAGCCATTGACGATTTTTTTTACAGAACCAAGATAGATATCTCCGACTTTAAACTTATTGTCTTCTTCTTCTAAATGAAGCTCAATCAAGCTTTTGTTTTTCAACAAAGCAATGCGACTACCGTTTTGAGAGGAATCAATTAATAATTCTGAACTCAAATTGTGTCTCTAATTATAAAATAAAAGAACGTTTTTGTTTTAAGAAGCTAGCTAATTACTTCTTCTTGTGTCTGTTTTTTCTCAATCTCTTCTTACGCTTGTGAGTAGCGATTTTATGTCTCTTCCTTTTTTTACCGCAAGGCATAATTTTATGGTTTAAAGTTTAAC
>JAWLFL010000285.1:0-4696 GCA_041685605.1 Cyclobacterium sp.
GAATGCAAGGCAGTTAAAATAGAAATGTTGGTTTTTAGGTTAGTGAAGTTAATAAATCCGTGTAACTATCCAAATTTTTTTGTGGATAAATTTTTGTTTTATATCTATTTTGCAAAAAGGCTTTACACGTAAGTGCCCATTTTCAGGGCTGGAATCAATCTTTTTCAAATCTGGATGTATCCAGAACGATTTCATCCGTACAAAGGAACAGGCTGCTGAATTGGGTTGCTATTGAATAGATGAATGGGATTATTAATAAGCAATTTGCCATAAAAATGGTACTTTTGGAATAGGTTAAAAGACATGCATAAAAGTAGGCGTTGCCTTATGAAAATTGAAAGCATTAAGTTAAGAAATTATAAGGCCTTCGAAAAGGTTGAATTAGCTAAATTGCCTGATTTGGCGATTTTTGTAGGGGCAAATGGTGTAGGAAAGACCACTTTATTTGATGTCTTTGGCTTTCTAAGTGATGCATTACGAAACAACGTCAGGCAGGCTTTGGCCCGTCGGGGAGGCTACAAAGAAGTATTAACCCGGGGTAAAAAGGGGCCGATTGAAATCGAACTTCAATTCAGACTGGATATTGCTAAAGTAAACAGGCTGGTTACCTATAAGCTTGAGATAACGGAAGAAGAAGGAAAACCGGTGATCCTTAGGGAAGTTCTGAGATACAAAAGGGGGAAATTTGGTTCGCCTTTCCATTTTCTGGATTTTGCCAGGGGAGAAGGATTTGCGATCACCAACGAAGAGGATTTCGATAAAAAAGATGAGGAACTTGACAGGGAACAGCAAAAATTAGGTTCGGCGGATATACTTGCCATCAAGGGATTAGGCCAGTTTGAACGGTTTAAAGCCGCCAATGCTTTCAGAGAGTTTATTGAAAATTGGCATGTTTCTGATTTTCATATTTCAGATGCCAGAGGAAGTAGGGTGGCAAGCTATGCGGAACATCTCTCTCAGACAGGAGATAATCTACCGATCGTTGCTCAGTTTATGTTTGAAAACCATTCTGAAATTTTTCAGATGGTACTCGATAAAATGAAACAACGGGTCCCCGGAATTCAGGATATATCAGCAGAATCGACCGTGGATGGAAGAATCGTCTTGCGGTTCAAAGATGGGTCATTTAAAGACCCATTCATTTCAAATTATGTGTCCGACGGAACCATAAAAATGTTTGCCTACCTTATTTTGCTTTATGATCCAAATCCGCATCCTTTATTATGCATTGAAGAACCTGAAAATCAACTCTACCCCTCGCTACTTACCGAATTGTTGGAAGAATTCCGGCTTTATGCAAAAAAAGGAGGGCAGGTTTTCGTCTCCAGTCATTCCCCGGATTTATTAAATGCTGCATCGATAGAGGAAGTTTTTTGGCTGGTAAAAAAGGAAGGGTATACAAAAATCAACAGGACCTCCGAATTTCCGGAAATCGTCGCCTTGTTTAAAGAGGGGGATAAGCTTGGCTATCTCTGGAAAGAAAACTATTTTGTAGGAAGCAATCCGTTCTAACTGTTCTAATTAATGAGGAATTATAGAATTGAGATTTTTACGGAGGAGCGATCCATGGAATATTTCCTTCGAGGGCTATTACCCCGAATTCTTCCACCTGAAATTAAATTGGATGTAAATTGTTTTATAAGACCCCATGAGGGGAAAAGTGATTTAAAAAAATCACTGAAGAATAAAGTCAGGGCATTTCCACATTTCCCAAATCAAGTTAAATTATTAGTTATCCACGATCAGGATGCCAATGATTGTGAAAAATTAAAAGAGGAATTACGTTCCGTTTGCTCAGTATTAAATTCCGATGATTTTGTTATTAGAATTGCCTGTAGGGAACTGGAAAACTGGTATTTAGGTGATCTAGCCTCCGTTGAAGAAATTTACCCTGATTCAAAGGCAACTCGATTAACTAATAAAGCAAAATTTAGAATCCCTGATAACTTAAATGGCTCGGTGGAAATGAATTTATTGACAACCAATTTCTCTAAATCCCATGCATCCAGAGAACTAGGAAAAATTATTAACCTGGAAAATAACAGGTCATTGAGCTTTCAACATTTAATTTCGGGGGTTTTAAAAATAGTATCACAACGTTAAATATAAGTTCCTTCCCTTTGTGGAAAAGGTGATGGAATATGCCCAGAATGACGGACAGTTTTTACCCCCTTTTCTGGATTTAGAGGAAATGGATAAGGACTGGAATGTCGTAAAAAGTCTGATGCCTGTCCTTAGGGATATGGAGCAGTTAAACAGTAATCTGAATGACACCGTGACCCTTGCCGGTTCAGAGGCCTATGTAAGTGCACTGGGTTATTACAATTCGGTTAAGTACGGAGCCAAAATGAATGCTGCAGATTCCAAGGTAATCTATGAGGACCTCAGGAAACGGTTTGAAAAGCCCGGTAGTGCTTCAACCAACGGAACGGATGTGTAAAAAAAGAAAAGTTGCTTATGTCACCTAAAATTAACTAAAGGGTGCAGACGGATTTCTCCAGGCTGCACCCTTTTTCAATTTTAGGGTAGTATCCAAATTAACCTCTCCATTTTTTATTCCAGGGTCCAGCGTTTCATCTCCGAAATCCAATGCTGCGGTTTCGAATAGAAACGCCCGGTTTTTTAACAATAAGCTTGCAGCTTTTTTATTCAAATGATCTGCCAAAAAGGTAGCATTTTTCGCCATTTAACTGCAAAGCTTGTTCTTGGACGTAAAACAAAAAATAGGTAATTTCGAAGAAAAGTGAAACAATCATGGATGAAATAAAACAGCCGTTATCCAACGTGCAACTTGAAATTTTAAAAGCCTTTTCCCACAACTTGACTGATGAGGAGCTCAAAGATTTCAAGGAAACGATTGCTACCTTTTTCGCTGACAGAGCGATACAATCGGCAAACAAGGTTTGGGATGAAAAGGGATGGACAGACGAAGACGTTAACAGCATGCTTCGTACAAAAATGAGAAAATCGAAAAAATAAGTTTTGCATAAAGTAGTTCTCGATACCAACGTCTTACTGGTCAGTATTTCTGATAGGTCAAAGCTTCATTGGATTTTTAAAAACCTTATTGAGAAAAAATATGCGTTGTGTGTAACCACAGACATTTTAAACGAATATGCCGAAATCATCGAGCAACATATGGGAAATGAGACCAGTGAAAGCACAATGGGTGTAATTGAAAACTTGAGTAATATACATTTTATCACAAAGTATTATCAGTTTCATCTGCTGAAGGATGAGGACGACGATAAGTTTGTGGACTGTGCGATTGCCGCAAATGCTGATTTTATTGTAAGTCATGATAAGGATTTTAACATATTGAAGGGTATTAACTTTCCACACGTAAGGGTGATTAAAACAGAAGCATTCAAGAAAATATTGAAATGATGGAAGCCAGTTCCCAAATTAAACCTTCTCCTTTCGATTCCAGGCCGCAGCGTTTCGTTTCCGAAATTCAATGCTGCGGTTCCGAGTAGAAACGCCCGGCTTTTTAACTGCAAGCTTGCGCTCATTTACTCGAATGATCTGCCAAAAAGACACAATCTTCCGCCTTTTAACTTCGATGACCCACTTCCTAACTGCAAGCTTCCGGTTCAGAACCTAACAAGCCGAGTTCCGAAGTACTCCCCCCCCACTTCGGAAGTACCCCTTTCAAATGAGCTTCCTCGTGATTTTCGGTCAAAATGTCAGAAATTTTAATTTTTTCCCGGAAAGTTCCGAATTTTAGGTGAAAATTTGAGCTTCCGAACCGCAAAGGGGGACTTCCAAACCGCAACGTTCGAGTTACGAACCTCACGCTTGTCAGTTTGAAGTCCCTCCCCCCACTTCGGAAGTGGGGAGAGGGACTTCCTAAGTGGAGGGGGGTACTTGTGAAGTACCCCCAGGCATTTCGGAAGCATGGTTTTTCAATTTTTCCTGTCGGATATTTCCTGTCCATCAGCTTTTTTTGATGTCCGAATTGGATTTTTCGAAACCAACGGCTACCCATTCAAAAAAAATCCACTATATTGTTAAGGTATCGGAAAATAGATAACATACTGGTGAAAAGCGATGCTTGGATTTTTTCTCCGATGTCCTTTAAATCGCAGAATTGTGAATAAATAATCACAGCTGGACTATAGAACTCTCCGATCACAGGAAGGGAATTAATAGCATAGAATAAACGAATTTACGTGGTTTTCGTAAGGTTCGTATTTAAGTTTACGGACAGGCAAAAAGAAGATGTAACAACATAAATTATAATTAAAAAAAACCCGAGGCAAAGGACGCGCATTTACATGCCTCAGCATACAAGCACATTCTTTAATTTGTAAATGGGTTATTTATTGTCGATACACAAATAGATGATAGATTCCAGAAAAATATTAGAGCAAAAAGTTTCATTTCAAAAGTCAGCCAACGCTAATTTAACACATGAATTGGCAATAAAAGATGTTTTGTATGCAATTAAGAAAGAAAGGCTAAAGGAAATCGTTTCTCAACTGAGAGGGTATTTAGATAAAGGTGATAAGAAAAAATATAATGAGGAAAAGAAAAAGTTAGCAGCTGTTACATTTGGAGCGACATTTAATTCAAAGAGACGACGTAATGATATAAAAGTTTATAACAAACTTGTAGTTCTTGATATTGACAAGATTGATAGTGAAGAAATTATTAGAATTAAACAAATATTATCAGAAGATATGTTTGTGTTTAG
>JAWLFL010000286.1:0-4692 GCA_041685605.1 Cyclobacterium sp.
TATTCCATCTTTATGACTACTATCCAGTACAATGCATTTCATGAGTTTGGTGTCTAAGGTTAACGGATTATTCGCTTTGGTTGGCTAAAATGGAGCTTTGTCGTCCCCTTCCGGAAAGGGATTATTTCCCTGGGCATCTCCATTTGCCTTGCTCCCCATTCTTACCATGCCCGCATCATCAAAACCCTGCCCGCCGGCACTGCTGGGAAACCTGCTTCCATAAAGCGCATCCTGCGGCTGGTAGGGAACGTTCATGTCCAAATCGGTAAATTTGGTGTATTTTCCAATGAACCTGAGCTTGACGCTTTCCAGAGAACCGTTTCGGTGCTTGGCGATGATTACTTCCCCTACCCCGGAGGTGCTATTGCCATCCTCATCTTCCGTAATTCCATAATACTCCGGCCGGTATAAAAACATGACGATATCCGCATCCTGCTCAATGGCTCCGGATTCGCGGAGATCGGATAGCTGAGGCCGCTTGTCGCCGCCTCTGGTCTCTACGGCCCTTGATAGCTGCGACAGCGCAATGACAGGCACGTTTAGCTCCTTGGCAATTTTTTTCAAGGCCCTGGATATACTTGAAATCTCCTGCTCCCGGTTACCTCCCTGGTTTCCTTTACTATCCCCGGACATCAATTGCAAATAGTCAATAACAATCAGTTGCACGTCGTTCTGTGCTTTAAGCCGTCTGCATTTCGCCCGGAGCTCCAGAATGGATAAGGCTGGCGTATCGTCCACAAACAAAGGGGCGGAGGTAAGTTTACCTGTCTTATGTATCAATTGCTGCCATTCGTAATCGGCAAGGTTTCCTTTTTTTATTTTTTCCGAATCAAGTTCTGCTTCCGAGCTTATCAGTCGATTTACCAACTGAAGGGAAGACATCTCCAGGGAAAAAATAGCTACCGGACGGTCATGATCGACGGCGGCATTACGCAAGACAGAAAGTACAAAGGCCGTTTTCCCCATGGCAGGCCTTGCCGCTATGATCACCAGATCCGACTTTTGCCAGCCGGAGGTGACCCTATCAAGACCGGTAAAACCAGAAGGAACGCCCGTAAGGCCGTCTTTCTGTCCCTTTTTACTTTCCAACTCCACAATGGCTTCGCGCATGATGGAACGCATGTCCATGTAGTTTTTTTTGATGTTATTCTCAGAGATTTCAAAAAGAGACTGCTCCATTTTGTCAAGCAGTTCGAACACATCGGTGGTATCCTCAAATGCTTCCTTTTGGATTTCGGATGATATGCGTATCATGTCCCGCTTCATGGCCTGCTCGGTGATAATCCGGGCATGGTATTCAATATTAGAGGCGGAGGAAACCTTTGAGGTGAGCTCGGTAATAAAATAGGCACCTCCTGCCAGCTCCAGCTTTCCGTTCTTGCGAAGCTGGTTGGTAACTGTCAGCAAATCGACTGGTTCCCCGGCATTGAACAAGTCCAAAATGGCTTCATAAACCAATTTGTGAGCGTCCTTGTAAAAACTATCCGAAGAAAGAATGTCCACCACAGCTGTAAGTGCATCTTTTTCCAGCATCAGAGCACCCAATACCGCTTCCTCCAAATCAATGGCCTGCGGAGGTAATTTCCCCAGGGCCCCAAAAGGCTCAGAGGCCCTTCTCCTCAATCCCATTTTTCGCTCCGATTTACTACTGTCGTTTTCAGCCATATCTACAAAAGTACCCCTTTCAGTACAAAGTTTTTGAACAAGTTATGCACTTTATTATCCACAAAATGCTAAGCACTATATAGACAACGACTTGGCACCAACATCTATTCCAAAGTCCTTTTAATTTTAGTGAAAAATGAATTACCGGCACTTTGCCAAAGGCGGTTAGGTATTTAAAGCCATAAAATTCCCTATATTTGTGCCTTGAAAATAATTTTTAAAGAAATCCTTCGAGGAATGTAGTAGATGCAAAACCAAGTTGTTTTTGTTTCCTGACTTTCTTCATTCCCCTGTAAAACTTCTTCTATACCAAATAAACAGCCAATCATGGAATTGAATTTAAAATCACCTATTGCTTTTTTCGATCTGGAAGCCACCGGAATCAACGTATCTACGGATAGAATCGTCGAAATCTCGATTTTGAAAGTATACCCTGAGGGGCGAGAAGAAATCAAAACAATGCAGATCAATCCTACGGTACCCATCCCACTGGAATCTTCCCTTATTCATGGGATATACGATAAGGACGTGGCAGATTCGCCAACCTTCAAGGATGTCGCTCGAGAACTGCACCAGTTTTTTGAAGGTGCTGATCTGGCCGGCTTTAACGTTCTTAAATACGATATCCCCTTGCTGGTAGAGGAATTTTTGCGGGCAGGAATAGATTTTGACATTGAAAAAAGGAATTTGCTGGATGCCCAAAAAATCTTTTTTATGATGGAAAAGCGAAACCTCGCATCGGCCTACAAATTTTACTGTGGGAAGGTACTGGAAAACGCCCATAGCGCCGAAGCCGATACCCTGGCCACCTATGAGGTTTTCAAGGCCCAAATCAACCGATATGCGGGTGAAGAAATGGAGGACCTCCAGGGAAATACCGTCGGGACCATGGAAAATGACATGAAAAAAATCCATAACATGATCAATGAAAAAATGGTGGATTTGGCAGGCCGGTTCGTTTTCAATGACAAGGGTGAGGAGTGTTTTAATTTTGGCAAGCAAAAGGGCAAACCCGTGGCTCAGGTTTTAAAGGAAGAGCCGGGCTATTATGACTGGATGATGAAAGGAGACTTTCCATTGGACACCAAAAGAAAACTTACCCAGGTAAAGCTCAGGGGATTCAATCAATGATTATGATTGCTGGCTGTTTCCTTATTGGCCAAGCAATGACTTAAACGGCAAGGGATATAGTGAACGGAGATAGTCCAGGTCTTCCTTCGTCAGCGGGCGAATACCCTGCGTATTTTGAAGGGCTTGCCGGGGTGTTTTGATACCGGGAATCACCGAGGAAACACCTTTAAAACTCAAAATGAAACTCATCGCCAACTCGGTTTTTGAAAGTCCATACGTTTCACATAGGTGCCAAACGTCTTTTTCCAGGGTATCCAGAGCGGTTGCCAGCAACTCCGGTGGTAACCTGAAAACCCGATGATCGTCTTTCTGAAAACGAGTAGTTTTGGAAAATTTACCCGTCAACAAACCAAATTGCAGCGGCATTCTCGCCAATATTCCGTAACCCAGCTGCTGAGATTTTTCTACTATTGGCAGGGCTTGCTGGTTCATAATATTCAGCACCAATTGCATGCCGTCAGCCACTTTATGTGAAAACAAGTATTCGGCCTCTGCCTCTGGCGAAAAGGTATTTAACGATACCCCCCAATAGCGGATCTTGCCCTTTTCTTTGAGGTGCTCCATTGCTTCCACGCATTCCCCCTTTTCCAAATCTGCGACTTTGGCCGTGTGAAGCTGGTAGTAATCAATTACCTCCCGGTTTAACCGGCGTAAACTTTCCTCGCAGGACCGAATAATGTGCTTCGCGGAATAATCTGTATAAATCGCCCCATTTGAGTCCAAACGATGCCCCAGTTTACTGGCCAGAATCACATCTTGCCGGTTGCCCAGGACTTTTCCCAGCAGGCGTTCGGAATGACCTAGTCCATAAAAATCTGCCGTGTCGAACAAGTTCACTCCCAAATCCAAGGCCTTTTTCACCGCCTCTTCGGATACCTTATCATCCACACTTCCCCAACCGATCGGGATGTCTCCAGCCATGGAAGGCCCTCCGATTCCCCAGGCTCCAAATCCAATTTCACTGACCCGAAGGGAGGTATTTCCAAATTTTCTATACTCCATAATTACCAGTGAAGAGTCATTTTAAATAGCATTAAAATTTCCAATAGCCGAGTATGAAGCTAACCAAAAATAGGGATATGTCCATCATTCAAGCCCTAAATTTTAATCTGATCTTCGGTTAGGGGTAAGTCATATGTTCCATTTTTCTAAATCTTACAATTTTCCTAAAAAATAAAAATTGTTGGTATTTTTGTCAGGTAGTCATTACAAGTTTAACACTTGAAAACAATCCCATACCATCCAATCCGATTGAAATGATTCAACTTTTACCTGCAAGTATTGAGCAAATCCCCCTGGTGCAGGAAATGGCCGCAGAAACCTGGCCGTCTGCTTTTGGAAAGATCCTCAGCCAGGAACAATTGGCCTACATGATGCAAAAAATGTACAGCACTTCGGCTCTGAAGGAACAAATGGAGGCAAAAGGACATCGGTTTTTAATCGCCTACGAGGGACAAAAAGCACTTGGATTTTCCTCTTTTGAAACCAATTACCTGAAAAAGCGGCACTTGAAAATTCATAAATTATACATTTTGCCTGCGGCACAGGGCAAAGGTCTGGGAAGCAAGTTTTTAAAGACCCTGGAAACGGCCGGTCAAAGGGAAGGGATGAAAAACCTGGAGTTAAACGTTAATAAATACAATAAACAAGCATTGGATTTCTATTTGAAGATGGGATTCCAAAAGTTCAGGGAAGAGGTTATTCCTATTGGAAAAGGCTTTGTGATGGATGATTACTCACTGCTAAAGCCTATTTGAACGCGTGCTAGCCCTCGTCATCCGGCAGGTCTATGTCCCGGGCTTTTCCATTGATATCCTTGATCACTCCATCCAGTTCATCTGCTGAAAACAAAATATGATCCAAAAGCACTTTCTTATCTGTGGGAAGGTCTTTTAA
>JAWLFL010000287.1:0-4691 GCA_041685605.1 Cyclobacterium sp.
CAGCCTTTCCATGTTGGCCATTCTGCCCGTATCTGCCCTGCTGCTGCTATCCCTTTCCGGGAAGGAAACCGTAGCGATAAGCGATAGCGGATCAGGTATAAAGCAATCAAGTCAGCAGGTGCAGGAAAACCCTTCCGATCCCATAAATTCAATTGAAGGGATAAATAAGTACCTATCAAAAAACTTAAAATACCCCCATGATGCAAGGTCAGCCGGGCTAATAGGAACGGTAAAACTTTATGCCAGGGTCAGCGCTGGTGGTATTATACAGGAGGTCTTGGACGTGAAACCTGATGAGGAATATGTAGCATATGATAAAGTCGTCATTATTGGATATATGGGCGAGCGTTCCGAAAATTTGAAAAAAACACAATCCTATCGCCACAAAATTCTTTTAACAGAGGGAAAAAGCGTGATTGAATTCCTCCCAAAATTGGAAATTACCGACTTTCAGGGGAAACTGGTTCGGCGAAATCCCTGGCCTCCATTGCCAATTCCTGCCAGACAATTGTGGCTTGTGATTTCGATCCGAGGGACTATTGGGGATGCCCCAAATTGTCCGTTCGTATTTTTCTTCTGGCACCGTTTTACCGGCTGTTGACCAACCGGTTGTAGCGGTCAAAAAATACTTGTGCAGAAAACAGATAAGATAGTATTTTTTTCGTACATTCACCGAAGATCATGATTTTGGTATTTTCCCATCATAGGGCCCTTTTACTTCCTTGCTTTTGTTTTTCAATGAAAGCAGGTAGGCTATTTATTGGCCACAATAAAGCCTTCATCAGCTAAACCCTCTACCCCTAAAATCAGGGTGGAGGGTCGCATTTTTATTACCTAAGTTAAGTGCCTCAATATGGCAACACATTCCTCAAATACGTATTTAAACAATTCAAATAATGTTACCAATCATTAAAACTAGTGATGCAGACTGCATCTTTAATCTTATCAATCATTTAAACCCTGCTGAAAAGACAAAAGAGGTAAGGCAATTGGTCAGCGAAATTCAAAAGGCAAAAAAAGTGACAGATGCCGCGATGCCCCGGAAAGTCATTCAATTGGGTAGTTATTTTGAAGTCAAATTTGAAAAAAACGATCAGTTGGTCGCCATGACGTTGGTCCTCCCTGACGATGCGGACCTGGCTTCTTCCAGGTTATCGCTGTTTTCGCCCTTAGGTGTGGCAGTGCTCGGATATAAGGAAGGGGATCGCATAGAATGGCCATTGCCTGTAGGGAGAAAGATCATCCAGATCCTTAAGGTGAAAAATCCTGAACCCATACCGGTGAGTTAAAACGTATTTTCCAAAACCTCTTTCCACAGATCTATGAAATGGGTATACAGCATCCGCAATAAACGTAAGCTTTCCCTTCTGTTACTGGCAGTTGTAGGAGTGGTACTCTTGAATCATTTTCAGGAAAGAAGCAATGCCGATAAAATGAGAACAGCCATGGCGGCCATTTACCAGGACCGGCTGTTGGTCGAAGGCTATATTTACGATATTTCCCTGAATCTGTCTGAAATGAGGGTAGCCCTTCAGGAAGAGAAAGCAGAACGACAGCATTCCGCCCTGGCCAAGAACCTGGAGCGGATAAACGGGCTTACCGGATTGTTTCAGGAGACTGAACTGACTACGTCGGAGGAACAGCACCTACGCCATCTGGTAGGAACCGTTGATAAGATCAGCGGTTTACTTACGGAGGATCTTTCCAAGCTTGAAATGGAAGCCCAGCTCACTACCGCTATGGACGAGCTGCAAAAACTATCCAGCATCCAACTGGAAGAAGGAGAGCAGATTCTTTCTCAGTCAGAAAAAATATTCCACTCCGGAGAACGGTTTGCCCAATTGGAGATCGTGGCATTAATCCTGATTCTGGTCTTGGTACAGACATTGATTTTTTCCGCCAATGTATTCAATAGGCAGACCGGTATTCCCTACCATCTCAACTGATTGCTGCCGGATTGTCGATACCTCGTATTAATAAAAAATTGTTTCTAAACCATCCACAGGTAATCTTCTCCTTCTTTAAAGGAATGCCTGTCCAGAAAACCCTGTATCCACTTTTTCCCTGTTAGGTTTCCTACCATTATCAGGATCAAGGCCTTTTCTTTTAGGTCTCAAATCTTTTCCTTCAGGATTCGCACCGAAATTTTATCTTCCCTTTCCTCCTTTTTTTGTCCCAGGTATCCGCTAATATGCAGCCCTTTTTTCCTAAAGGGACCCAGCCTTCTTTCCACGGAGTGTAATCCTTTAGGGGAAGAATGACAGATACACTACAATCTGTCATCAGGATGGATTGTCTGGGGCATTTACATTGCCTACCACCACCGTCCATTTTCTGATTTTCCAGGAAAGAACCAGCCCGTTTTTTACATACGGATCCGCCAGCACAAAAGCTTCTGCCGCAGCAGGGCTTTCTCCCCGAAAAAGGAGGATGGCCTGGTCGGCAGGATCTGCCAGTGCCCCACCCATCAATAGTTGGTCTTTTTGGTGGAGCTTTTTGGCTAGTTCGAGGTGTTCTTTGCGATAGGCACCCCTTTTTTCCAGGTAATCCGGTGAAACCGTGTAAATAAGAAGGTAGTGATTCATGTTGACCAATGGTTTATTCAATAATACTCATTACGGATGAAATTTTGAAATTTTCACAGAGAGAACGGTCCTGTTTCTGCTTGCAGATACGGTATAAGATACTTTGCCTCACTTACTTAAAAATAAAACAGGTGTATTTTTAATTTGAATTTTTATTATATTGATGGCAGATTTATGCATGCCCTCTATTCTTCAATCCCTAAATAGCCAGCATCTGCCATGGAAGAAAATGACTCCACAGGTCCGGAAACGAAACCTTCCTTTCAGGAATTGCTTCCGGATGCAGCCCAATCAGGAAACAAGCTACAAGCCGTTACAGCTGTGTTTAACGGGCTTGGAATCGGGTTGTTTTTAGGGCTTCTGATGGGCCTGTCGGTGTCTCCGGTAGTGAGTGGCGTGGTCGGCACCATCACTTCGCTGCTTGCCATTTTGATCGGGTTGAATGAAAAGTTCCTGGATCCGGTCAAAAGTCTGCGCATTGGTTCTTTTGGCTTGTTTTCTGCCATTGGGATTTTGTTAGGACTTTATATTCGCTCCAATGATCCCTTTGCACCCAGCCTTTCGGATAAAATGGACGAATACCTGGATATTGGCTATAGTCCGGAAGAGGCAAGGCTTTTGGTGACGGATTTTATCAGGGCGGATTCCTCCCTGGCCGTACGTCAGGCCAATGTGCTTTACAGCACTGAGCTGAGTATTACGGCTTGTGATTTTCTTGTCTATGCTGAGGAATCAACTGCTGCGGCCGAGGTGTTTAATACCTTCGAAACAGCAGGTGGAATATGGGCGAAACTGGTTCCTGCATTACAAAACAGCCTGAGTGAAGCCCAGACCAAAACAGCCTTATTGTCCCTGAGAGATGGGTTTTGCTCCAGCAGCTCTGAAGGAGAACAGCGTCTGATCATTCCGGAAAGTATCTTAAGCCAAAACCCGGATCAAGACTTAGACGCATTGGAACAACACTTACGATCTCTGGAAGCCCCCTGGCCGGGGATTTCCAATTCATTGGAAGAAAACTTCTCTCCGGATATACGGACCAAAGCTTATGCTGCGCTACTTCAAGTATTTAACGATGAGTAAATTCCCAATCCTTCTTTTTTGGGTAACCTTTCTTTTGGGTTTCCCTTCCATGGCCCAGTCCTTTGACCCGGGTAAGGTGAAAAATGCCCTGGTGAAGGTGGTGGTGGCTGCCGACAACCGCAGATCGAACGCGTTGACAGGTTTTGTCTGGAAGGCTCCCAACCAGGTGGTTACTTCCCTTCATGGCATGAGCCGTACGGGAGACATACGCATCCTGTATCCGGGGCAGGCCTGGAGAAAAGCCCGGATCAAGAAAGTCCTGCAAAAGGCAGATCTGGTTTTATTGGAATTGTTGCCCGGAGAACCCGCTCCTCCTGCAGGAATTACGCCGTTGAGCAACTTTAGTCCTGAAAAGGTTGGCTTTGGCACCAGCGTGTATGCCCTTGGTTTTAATGGAGGCGCCATTGGGAGTTCGTCCAGGCAGATGAAAAAAGGATTTGTAGATCCCGAAACCCTGGCCAACCTGATTCCCAAGAAAGACAAGGATGCCCTGGCGCGAATTGGGTTTCCGGCACTGGACCTGAACATTCTTTACCTGGAAGGCAGCTTGTTGCCGGGATTTTCGGGAGCCCCTGTATTTGATCCCCAAAGCCGGCTAATAGGCATCGGGGATGGTGGGTTGGAAAAGGGTGCCAGCAACGTGAGCTGGATCATCCCAGCCTATTACCTTTCAGAGTTGGAACGTTCTACGTCCACGAGTCTCCCACCGGGATTCGAAAACCTCGTACAACTTTTTTCTGCTGCCGCCAAAATTGAATTTACGGAGGAGGTAGTCGCCGCTACAACGGAATTTCCGAATGGATCCGTTTCTGCGGGGGATAGCGAACGGTACGTGACGGAAAAATTGCTGGAAAGTACTTTTGATGGTTTTGAATCCGAATCGATTGAAGCGTTGGGTTTTGAGTTTTACCCCATCAAGACACGGTCTCTCAGCGAGATGATGGACACTTCGGATGATCCGGAAAACATCCAAAAGTTATCGGACGAGTTTGCGCTGGATCTCAATATCCAACTCGATTACGATGC
>JAWLFL010000288.1:0-4673 GCA_041685605.1 Cyclobacterium sp.
TGATCAATACCGAGCGGGAGATCACGGAGAAGATCAGGCCATTGAGTCCTTTACCTTTGATGCTGGAAATCCGCAGTTGTATTATAGCTGGAGACATAAATACGAGGTAATATCCCGGGCCAATGCCGTGCTGATCAATGTGCCGGAGATATCCATGGATCAGAATCTAAAAAACCGCACCCTTGGGGAAGCCCATTTTCTAAGAGGATTTATGTACTGGCGTTTTTTGGTGATTTATGGTGGGGTGCCGTTAATTCTGGAGGAGGATGTCCTGGCCAATGAATACAACAAAGAAAGAGCCAGCATGGAAGAAATGCAGGCTCAAATAACTGCCGATTTGCTGGCTGCGGCTGAGTTATTACCGGAAAGCCACGATGCGGACAATTTGGGCAGAGCGCATAAGGGATCTGCCAGAGGCTTGCTGGCCAAATTGTATCTGTATCAGGAGGATTTTGCGAATGCCATCGAGTACGGACAACAGGTGCTAAACGGTCCCTATCCCCTGGCTGAAAATTTTTCCGACAATTTTAGGGTGGAAACCCAGAATAATCCCGAAATGCTTTTTGCCATTCAGAGCTTGCAGGGCTGGAGGGAAAACAACCACGTGATCTATACCACCCCCCGGCCTTGGGGAGGATGGGACTTTCACGAACCGGTGCAGGATCTGATCGATGAATTTGAGGAGGGGGACCCTCGCCTGGATTACACCGTTTACCAGCCGGGAGACATGGTGGATTTAGGAGGAGACCGTGGGGCGACCCCCTATACGGAAGATTTGTCCTCTACGGGATACCATTTCAGGAAATACAGCTCCTGGCGGCCGCAGGGGGGGCTAAACATGAGCCACAATAGCCCCATTTTGCGTACGGCAGATGTGTACTTGATCGTGGCCGAAGCAAAAATCCGATCCGGACAAAATGGCGATGCAGAGCTCAACGCCGTTCGGGAGCGATCCGGCAGAACGCCGCTGACCAATGCCACCATGGAAGACCTGATTCACGAAAGAAGGGTGGAGCTGGCCGGTGAAAATCAACGGCATCAGGACCTGATTCGCTGGGATAAAGCGGGGTTGGTGGACATTGTAGCGCTTTACCAAAAGGACCTGGGACCCCTTAAGCCGCCCAGAAATTTTGAAAGGCCCAAACACTATCTGTTTGCCATTCCCCAGCGGGAAATTGACCTTAGTAATGGTGTTTTAACTCAAAACCCTGGATATTGATGCAGAAAATGGCAATTTCTTTTGTCCTTTGCGCTGTCCTGTTTAGTGCCTGTCAACGTAGCACGGAGCAACGGTTGCTGGGGAAATGGAAGCTGGATTCCGCTTATTATCATTACAATCAGTTTGGCTTTAGCAGTGGGGACTGGCATCAGGAGGAGGTGTATGAATTTCTTCCTTCCGGAGAAACCAGGACCATTGCCCAGAACTCATTTCTATCCAATGAGTACGAAATAAAAGATGGGCAGCTAAGGTATCTTGACGAGGAAGGCGTACTGATAAACACCTACCAGATCCTTCTGGTCGACGGGAATCAACTGGTTCTAAGGGCAGAGAAGGAGCCGCTGTTTAAAGGAAACAATCAAAACCGGTTTGAAGTACGCTATTTCTCCAAATTAGATTGAATCGGATAGGAATCCAACTGGTTTCCATCCAAATCAAAATAATCAATTCGAAGCAAATCTTTTTCAAAAATGATTCTATTGGGTTGCTGGGTCAGGTATCCGGCTCCCCAATAGAATTCTTTTTTACGGACTTTTTCGGAGCGGTAATGGAGCATGACGTAAGCCGTGTTTTCTACCCTGGGTGGAGAAAAATGGGCGGGAGAAGTCGGAAAGAGGTTCAGCCATTCCGAGGCCTGATTATTCTTCAAGGCCAGGGCCAGCGTTTGCCCGCTTTGTTGCAAGGTGGCATGGGTTAATCCGCGTTGATCTCCGGAGACCCAGGGATTTTGTTTGGGTACCTTTAAGGTTCCGGCAGCATTTCCATGCAGCATCAGACCATATGAGGCATCGTAGGGGCCATTGATCGCTTCTCCGGCGAAATTATTTCCTGTCAAAAAAAGATCCGTTTGCCCGTCTCCGTTGAAATCCTCCGCCAAGACTCCATAAACGGGAGCAAGCTGGGCTTCGTTTGGAAGTGGGGTAATCTGGAATCCGCTATCGGTATTCATCAAAATGATCGATGAAAATTGCTCCACGGATAACTGCTTAGGCACTTTATCAGCGGTAGCTCCGATAATTGATTCCATATCCGCAAATGCATAGTCCTGGTATTTTGGGTACTGTTTTTTCAAGGAAGGGATCTGCTGGAAAAGATCGTCCCGGGGGTGTACGGGAACCCTCTTCCCATCCCTTACGTGGGAAATAATGGCTTCCATACTGCCATTGGCATCAAAATCGGCCCAATGAATCTGAAGGGGTGCTTCCTTACGGGTTCGGTAGCGGCTGTTCAAGCCCAGGTTTCCCAATACATAATCCGTCCTTCCGTCCCGGTTCAAATCGGTTCCGATGATGCTATTCCACCATCCGGAACTGCCTTCCAGCCCAGGGAGGCCTTCTTTTTGTATCAGTTTACCTTTCTGGTTTTCGAATAGGGTAATTTCCATCCATTCTCCTACTACCCATAAGTCCAGCCAGCCATCGTTATTATAATCGGACCAGAGGGCGGCGGTAACCATTCCTAGCGTATCCAATCCCGGAGCCACTTCCTGTATCACATTGGTGAATTGACCGTCTTCATTCATTAAAAGCTGTGATGTTCCCGGGAGGGGGTACTGATTGGGTGCTAACCTTCCTCCAATGAATAAATCCATATCCCCGTCTTTATCAAAATCTCCGGCAATCACGCAAGAACCGCTTACCGGATTTTCGGGAAGTGCATCCTCTGAAAGGACCAGGTTTCCATCTCCTGTATTTAGATAGAGGCGGTCCTGATAATAAGAAGACTCCGGTTGGAATTCATTTCCTCCTGAAACCACATACAGGTCTTGGTCGCCATCGCCATCCGCATCAAAAAACAGGGCGCCCATATCTTCATAAAGGGCATCCTCCTTTGGTAGGGATTCGATCATAAAACGGCCATCGGGCTGTTGGATAAATAACTGCCCCGCCTGTCCGTGGGCTCCGGAGAAAAACAGGTCTTCCCTTCCGTCTCCATTTAGGTCGCCTACCGCTGCCCCCGGCCCTAATTGGGAATGCTTGTGCGGCAACAGGGGCTGCAGGTTGAAATCAGCGTAGTATTTTTCTTCATGGGTAAAAAGGGGTAGGTCCGGGACCTGCTTTTCCCTGGTTTGCGGGGCATCCGATTTTTTACCGGCCACCTTTTCCCCGGAACTACTTTGATTTATTTCCAGGATTTGGTCTGCTGAAATATCCCGGAACCGGCTGTTTTCCCCATCCGGCCAAACCACCAGCAGGGAATCGATTCGGTCGGCGTTTCCCAGCCCAAAATGGATCGTTTCAGATACCGAAGACTGATAGCCCCGACTTAGGTAGTGTTCGTGAAATTGTTGGACGGAATCCGTCCATAGATATACCTTGGCTCCGATGGCTTGCAGGTTGGGAAGCTTGCCCTCCAGCTTGATTTGCAGGTAGTGTGCCCCTTGCTTCCGGGAATTGTTCTTATAAACCGATGCGCTTGCATAGGTATTGTTGATGATCAAATCCAGTGCACCGTCGCCGTCCAGATCGGAAAAAGCCGCACCGCTGGAGTAGGAGGGGAGGTCCATGCCCCATTCCCTACTGACATCTTTAAAGGTAAGGTCCTGTTGGTTTTGGAATACAAAATTGCGGATGTGTGCCCCCTCCAGATTTTGGAGTGCTTCACTCACCTGCCTGCTATTGAGACGTGAAAATCCGGAGCGGTAATCCACAAAATCCCGGTTGGTGATATCTCTCGGATATCCGTTGGTAATCAGTAGGTCTTTCCAGCCGTCATTGTCCAAATCCAGCCAAAGCGGTGCCCAGCTCCAGTCCGTGGCACTTACTCCGGCCATATAGGCGATGTCTGAAAATAAGGGTAGATTTTCCGGGCTTTTTCCCCGGTTTAGCTGCAGCGTGTTGCGCATTAATTGGGGCTCATACCCGCTTTTGAGTTCGGACAGGTACCGGTCGTTTCCGGTCTTTCCAAACATTAATTTTTGCCGGTAGGAGTCGGGGGGCAACATGTCCACACTGATGATATCGGGCAGGCCATCGTTATTAAAATCGGAGATGTCGTTGCCCATGGCAGAGTAACTGGTATGGGGAAAGACGTTGCCCGCTACGTTTTCGAAGGTGCCGTCATGTCGGTTGAGGTAGAGCAGGTCATTGGACAGGTAGTCGTTGCTGACATAGATGTCCGGCCAGCCATCCTGGTTGATATCCGAAATGGCTACCCCCAGGCCGTAGCCTTCGATGGTAATGCCTGCCTCGGTAGATATGTCGGTAAAGGTTTGATCGCCATTGTTGCGGTACAGCTTGTCGGTATTCAGCATTTCCCCATGGATGCGCTTGGGCCGAATGATATTGGGACCCGTTTCATCGGTCATGTTGTTGAGCAGGTACAGGTCCAGGTCCCCGTCCCGGTCGAAGTCAAAAAAGGCCGCTTGCGTGCTGAATCCCCGGTCCGCCAGTCCATAGCTTTCCGCCATTTCGGTAAAGGTCAGGTCTCCCTGATTGATGTACAATTCGTTGGC
>JAWLFL010000289.1:0-4659 GCA_041685605.1 Cyclobacterium sp.
TCGGTCCCAGCCATAAATCCACTGCTCCCGCTTAAAGCTCCCATTTCCCGTCACGGTCAGGTCGCCGTTAAGGAACGTACCGGTGGCACGGAGTATATTGTGAAACCCGAACATGTCTTCGCGGTTCCTGCCCCCATCTACCAGACGGGCGGCCAGTCTACCGGCATCCGTATTGGCCCAGGTTCCATCAGGGTTTTCGGCCACTTCTATAGGTGTCAAATAATAAATATCGGTGATGTCATTGGTAGACTCCGCCCGTTTGGTTTGGTAAATATTCAGGTTATTGTCCAGTTTCAACCATTTTTTCGGAGTGGCCGTTACTCTGGCTCGCAGGGAATAGCGGTCCCAATTATCGGGCTGCAGCTTATTCATACCGTTTTCACGGGTATAGTCCCCGGACACATAATAGGTCATGGGCAGGTTCTCGTTATTGGAACTCCCGCTGATGGACATACTTTGATTGGTAGAGAAACTGGCGTCGTTAAAATAATACCCGTACCAGTCATTATTCCCCATATAAGCCCATTGGTTCGGGTTATTGGGATCTACACGCACATCTTCCACGCTGGGATCCGCGGAACGCTCTCTGGCCCACTGATAATGAAAGTCATTGAAATTAATGTAATTCCAGGGCGTATTGCTGGTCGCCTGGTCCATGACTCGGGAATAGATGTAAGGATCGGTCACCGGCCCGGGAAGCACGGTAGGCTTTCCCCAGGAGAAATTACTATTGTAAGATATTTTCTGTTTACTACCGCCTTGCTTGGTAGTGATCAGCACCACTCCGAATGCTGCTCTTGCGCCATAGATCGCTGCAGAAGCCGCATCTCTCAATACAGAAAACGACTCAATATCTGCCGGATTTAACCGGAGCAAATCTTCGTCAGCTACAGCGATGCCGTCGATCACGATCAAAGGTCCTCCCCCGTTGATGGAGGTAAAACCCCGAATATTGATATCCGGAACGGTACCGGGACGGCCTCCGGAATACGTAATGTTCAAACCGGGGCTGGCTCCCTGTAAGCCTTGCATGACATTGGCAACGGGCCGGTTGATGATGTCCTCTCCGGATACCTGATCGACTGCACCGGTCAGGTTGATTTTCTTTTGAGTGCCATATCCAACGACCACCACCTGTTCCAACAGCGTTTCTTCTGCCGAAAGCGTGACATCAATGGTCGTGCGGTCGCCTACGATGATATTTTGTGTCTCAAAACCGATAAAGGAAAAAACGAGTTCTGACTGAGGGGATGCCACCTCAATCCTGTACTCACCATCGATATCCGTGATGCTCACATTGTTTCCTCCCTTTTGGTAAACGGAGACACCGGGCAGGGGCAGGTCTTCCACCCCATCTTTAACCATTCCTGTTACCACTATCTGAGCCTGTGCGGCCCCCAGTAGCATCAAACTGAGCAGCAAGGTTAAAAAACCTGCTTTCCTTTTGATTTCTTTCAATTGTTGTAACATTTTTTGCATATTATTTAGGTATTGGTGATAAATACTGATTTGCTATTTCCGGCAAGTTACTTCGTCTGTATTACCTTGCTGTTACCTTAGAATTACTAATTATTTATTGAATATTCATTCAATATTAAATAATTCAAAACTAATAAAAAATCCGTATAAAGAATATTTTTATCGCTAAATTGCGATTTTTATTCTTAAACGATATGAAAAATACGATCCGAAAGGAAAGAAAGAAGGAGATAATTTCCGGTATGTATGAGTTGTCCCGCCGGGAAGGGTTGGAAAATGTGTCCATTGCCAAAATCGGCAAACACCTGGGCATGCCCCCAAGTTTGGTCATGCATTACTTCCCAAACAAACGCCTTCTGATTCTTGGGTTAATTGATCATATTCTCCATCAATACCAACTTATATACAAACCCATTATCAATAAGCTTGAAAATAATCCCAGGGTAGACCCTGAGTCATTGGTCGATCGGCTTTTTTCCAGAGAATGGAACCTGCTTTTTGACGATGGCGTGTTTTTCAGTTGTTATGCCTTCATCTTCCGGGATCCATCCATTAAAAAGGAGTACAAAAACCTACATGTGAAACTGCGGGTAACCCTCAAAAACCTATTGGATAAAGACGAAGTACTCGTAAATGGAAATACGGGGCTATTGGCGGAAAAAATATTTGTGGTAATTGAGGGAGCCTACTATTACTTGTCCATGATGGATGAGGCCAAGGAATACGATCAAAAACTGGAGCTATTCAAAAACCAGGTATATGATCTCATTTACGCAGAAATCAACCGCATACAATCAGGCAAAGGCATGTATTCTAGCGGGGGATAGTCTTTTTATTTTTGCCGGGATGGATTGGAAAAAGTGGCAAATTCCAACCTCTCGTAAAAAAAACATGGAACAGTCCATTTGTATTCCCCTAATTTGTGGTTCATAAAATCACCTGCCTTATCAGACAGTTTATTTTAATCATAGGATGCATACTTTCTGTTTTGTTGCCGGGTATGGCCCGGCAATCGGAGGATTTAGGGGCCTATCCACTCCCCGCCGGGGTACAACCAGAACTGGATGGCCGCCTGGATGAGGACTTTTGGCAGCAAGCAGAGATTGCCACGGCGTTCCGGCAGCAGGAGCCTCTGGAAGGACAATTGGCTTCTGAGCAAACGGAAGTGAAGGTGGTATTTGACGAGAAAAACCTGTATATAGGGGTCAGGCTATACGATAGCCAGCCTGATCAAATCAAAGCGTTTCAACGAAGGAGGGATGCCGACCTATCCACCGATGACGTGTTTGCTTTTATCCTTGACACCTATAATGATCAACGCTCCGGGTTCTATTTCGAGATCAATCCGGTAGGCCTTATGGGGGACGGGATCTTGCGCACGGGACAGGGAAGCACCTTAAACAGAGATTGGAACGGGATCTGGAGAGCCTGGGTGAGTATAGACGATCAGGGTTGGTCGGCTGAGATTCGGATTCCATTTATGACCCTAAATTTTGACCCCTCCGATGAGGTTTGGGGAATTAATTTCCTACGAACCGTCCGGCGAAAAAATGAAACCAGCTTATGGGTAGGGCATCAGCGAAACCAAGGCATAGAACGTCCGCAAAATGCCGGTAAGCTAACCGGGTTACGCGGAATCAATCAGGGACTGGGGTTGGAAGCCATTCCGTATGCGATTGTTTCCCAATCCAGTGCAAAAGACGTTCCGGAAACGGCTACCAGGCAGACCTTTACCTACAACGCAGGAGGAGAACTAAACTACAACATTACCCCAAACCTAAAAGCGGGAATCACCGTCAATACCGATTTTGCCGAAACCGAAGTAGACAATCGCCAGGTAAACCTTACCCGCTTTCCCCTGGTTTTTCCGGAAAGAAGGGATTTTTTCTTGCAGGGTTCCAATGTCTTTCAGTTTGCCCCTTCAAGCAATCCCAACCCCTACTTTAGCCGACGAATCGGTTTGGAAGGGGGCAATCCCATCCCCATAAAACACGGTGCCCGGCTCATCGGCAGAATCAAAGAAACAGATGTGGGTTTCTTACAAGTCAGAACCGGATCGGAGGGCAGTATACCGGGAGAGCATTTCACCGTGGGCCGGGTTTTACAAAATTTTGCTTCGGAAAGTACTATTGGAGTCATTTACACCCGCCGGGATACCGATGGAGACAGCCTGCCGGTAAGGGAAACATTTGGTGCCGATTTAAGTCTAAGCACCTCCCGCTTTCTGGACGACAACAACTTACAGTTCCAGGCCTTTTTTGTAGGCCATACCCCTACCTTTTATGAAGAATCCAGCAATTTAATGGACCGGTCGGTCCGGGGATTCAGAGTAAATTTCCCCAACCAACCCTGGGATGCCCATGTTTCCTACCGGGAGTTTGGTGAGCAATACGCGCCGGCGGTGGGTTTTGTGCCCAGAAATGGCTTTCGGCGCCTGCAACCTACCTTTACTTTTAACCCCTTGATCGATAAGAGTAAGGCCATCCGGGAACTCAGTTGGCAATACTATTTTGAATACCTGATGTTTATGGATTGGAGGCCGGCCACCATCAATCATAATTTACGCTTTTTGGGGATCCGGTTGGAGACCGGGGATATCCTATATTTAAATGTTCATCATAATTACGAGAACCTTAATTTTATTTTTGATGTGCTTCGGGATGGTCGGTACCTCATTCAGGAAGGAATATACCAGAACAACGGGTATTCCCTGGAGATTCAAACGGCTCCTTTCCGAAAAATCGGGGGGAACCTTACGTTCGAAAACATGGGATTCTGGACGGGTAGGCAAGTCAATCTGGAAATGGATTTGTTCGTTCGTCCGTTTGCAGGCCTAAACCTTACGGGCAGCTACCTTTTCAGTCAGGTAAGGTTGCAGGAAGGAGCTTTTGACACCCATCTGTTTCGGCTCATCAGCAGCTATGATTTCTCTCCATGGGTATCGGTAAACTTCAACATTCAATACGATAATGTAACCAACATGCTGGGAACCAACAGCCGGTTTATTTGGGTGATCGACCCCGGCAACACACTTTTCATAGTACATAATCATAATTGGCAGAAATTTGAAGATCGTTTTGACGTTTTAGAGACCCAATCCACCGTAAAATTGGCGTATACTTTTAGGTTCTGAAAATTAGGCTTTTTGGAGAATTTTAGATTATTTTGGCAGCCTATGCA
>JAWLFL010000290.1:0-4658 GCA_041685605.1 Cyclobacterium sp.
TTTAAAGGAAAACAGTCGTCCATCCATCATAATACCTTTGTCAACCAACAATCGGTAACCAACCATTACAGCATCATGGCCATGGGGGATAGCTCTCTGATCTATGAAAATAGCATTGTCCCTGAGGTGGGTTCCGGAATAGAGATTTTTCGTCACAAGGGAATCGAAATATTCAATAACCGAATTAAAATTGAGGCTTCACCACCTACCACTGAATACGGGAAGGAGGAATTCAGCACCGCTGCGATACGAATTGCTGACTACCGCGACAGCCCCGGGTCGCCTACGGGTGCCTTTGGTAATAAAGTGTATAACAATACCATCGAAGTGCGCGGCCGTTCCTTTCCGGAATATCCGGAGTACACCCCGATGGCATGGGCCATATTTTACAGTGCCAGTGCCGGGGATAATTTCATTTTTGGAAACCATATCACCGTGGAGCACCCAACTCCCTCTTCCCGTTCCGAAGCGGCTGCTTTCTACATTGGCGGAGGCCTAACAGGGTATGGAGGAGAATTTCGGGACAACACGGTTTACTCCAATGTTCCTGCTGCCTGGATAGGCTGCCGGTATGGGGGAACAGTAAATACCAGATTGGCTTTTAACCATTTTATCAACACGAGTTCCGGAGATTTGCAACCGTTTCGTATGGGTTGGGAATCCTGCGACAGCTGCTATGCCAAAGAGGTAACTTTTGTAGGCAATACTTTTCGCCAAATGGACTTTGGGATCCTAATGACGGAGCAGCCTCATTCTTATCGGGTAATGATACCTATTGAGGTTCTTTGGCAGGGAAATAATATGGATATGCCAGTAATTCAGGTGGAGGATAAAGGCGGTACGCTCATTCATACCGCCCAATTTAACAAGGAAGGCTTTTGGAAGGGGGAACTACTTTTGGAAACCTACCAGCATCCGCAAAGTAACCGAAAGGAGGGTTATTGGCTGTTGGTAGGAAAGGAAAAGCAATATGTTTCCGGAACAACGCTCCAACCGATGATCTTTGGAGTGGAGAAATAGCCATTTATTCCAAAAATAATTGTTCAATAAAGACGGCACGAGGTATGGAAATGCTTTTTCCGGTGGGAGCGGGGATGCCGGTCTGGTCCTGAATCCTGAAGATTACGACATTGTCAGATTCCATATTCGCAACCAGAATCAGCTCCCCCTTCTCATCCACTTTAAAATTTCGTGGATGCTGACCGCCGGTAGGGACATGTCCCATTAGCTTTAGCAGTCCGGCTTCTTGGTCTATCTGGTAGACGGCCAGGTTATCCTGACCCCGGTTACTGGCATAGAGCCACTTGCCATCTACCGATAAATGGATATCTGCAGCGGCATTGTAATCCGATTGAATCTCCGGCGAAAGCATTTCGACGCGGTCCAATAATAAAAGGTCTCCGCTTTTTGGTTCAACCGTGTATATTCCCACGGTGTTGCTCAGTTCCTCCACAGAATACGCGTAGGGAAGGTCTGGATGGATGACAAAGTGTCGCGGGCCGGAACCCGCTTTCACAGGAAAAATCTCGGGATCCTTTTTCACGCTGCCTTTTTTGGAATTCACTTCGTATTTCAAAATCTGGTCAATCCCCAGATCCGATGCGTATACCCATTTGCCGTCCAAGGAGGGAATCATGGAATGCATATGGGGTTTGGTTTGGTTAGGGTGAGTACTGCTTCCCTGATGCTGGATGACAGATACTGCTTCGCTGATGACACCGGAATCGGCCACCTTATAGGTGGATAGATTACCTCCCTGGTAATGCGAAACAAATACCACCTTCCCGGTAGGATCCACACTGATATGACAAGGGCTGGCACCGGCAGAAGACGCTTGGTTGATTAAGGAAAGGTGTCCGGTATTCTCGTCGATTGCATACGATGCGATGGTCCCATTCGGGTCTTCCGGATTTTTTCCCTCCCGGTAGGCTGCGTATAAATACTTTTTAGATGGATGGAGGGCCAAAAAAGTCGGATTTTTTTTGTCATGAACGGTTTGTAGGATGGAGGCCGATAAGGTGGACCGGTCAAAATCTAGCACATAGATACCTTTACTTTCGTTTTGGCTGTAGGTACCAACGTATAGAATTTCTTTAGAGGATTGAGCCATGGTTTTTCGGGGAAAATGCAATAACGGAATAGCTAGTAGAATAAGAAAAACGATTATCCTTATGTTGAAAGGAGGGGTAATTGTAAAATGGTGCCTGTTCATTCTTTGAATATAGCATAATTTCCGTTAAATACAGAAATAGCTCAGCAGATGCCTACCCTTATCGGGATGGCTCCAGGCGGAGAGCCTTAATTAGCTTACTGAAAATTTCGGTGTTTTCATACACGCCTCTGAATACCTGCGAATGAGGTCCGTAAGCAAAAACAGGAACCATCAATCCCGTATGGTCTTCTGTGGAGAACTCCAGCTCCACGGTATTAGCGGCTACATTTCCCTGGGGGATGGTGACACCCCCCGTTTCATGATCCGCAGTGATTAGTACCAGGGTGTGGCCATCTCTGTCAGCAAACCGAAGCGCCTCCGCAACAGCCTGATCAAAGTCAATGCCTTCCCTTATAACCGTGCCGACCTCATTGGCATGTCCTCCTGAATCAATGTACGCGCTCTCGATCATTAAGAAAAAAGGTTGTTCTTTGGAATCAAGGAAGTCGATTCCGGCTTTGGTGGCTTTTGCGAGAAAATCCTTCCGCCCCTGACTTATTTTTGGCAGGCCTTGATTGGAGCCGAAATAACCTATTTTATCTCCGGAATAAGAAGCCAACGCTTCTAAAGAGCCGCTTAGCAAAAAGCCGGCGTTTTCCAGATTTTTGAGTTCCTGAGGGTTGCCATCCAGAAAGTCCGATTTGCCTCCGCCGATAAACAGGGACAGCGGACTTTTTGCCAGGTCCTCAGCAATATTCCGTGTCAGATCCCGCTCGGGTTGATGGGCATAAAAGGCAGCCGGGGTGGCCCCTGTCACATGATCCGTAGTGATAATTCCCGAGTTAAATCCGTAGGGCACCAGGTACTCCGGTAGATTTGTTGCCGGTTTGCCATCGGGTTGCATGCCAATGCTCCGGTTTTTTACCTTTTTTCCGGAGGCCAGGGCAGTGCCCGCCGCAGCAGAGTCGGTGGTGAAATCGTCGGCCGACTGGGTTTTGATCAAGCCCAGGTTTTTTAAGTTTGTCAGTGTTAATTGATTATTGTTGGTATACATGGCTGCGGATATCTGGGCCAGCCCATTTCCATCTCCAATTAGTAAAATAACATTTTTGACTTTTCGGTCGGTGCCGTCTGATGCGTAGGTAGGCCGGTATACTTCCTGTGGCGTGGGATGGGTGTACCATCTGTTTTGAAGACTGGACAGATAGCTTTTCGCTGCGGCAGGATGATCGGTATTGATATAATCTACGCCAAGTTCATGCAATGCTTTCCAGGCAGTTTTACTGTCCGGGGTGGCCCAAAACCGAAAGGGCTTTCCGTGTTGATGCGCCACACCGATGGCCTCCTTTAGTTGCTCAATATCCGAATCAATAAGGCGTCCTTTTCCGTTCCATTGTGAAAAATTTCGAAAGCTTAGGCTAAATAACTCAATTTTGTCTAAGGGAAGGTTTTCGGTAGCTTCTACGCTTTGGTAATCAAAGAATATCGGAAAGGGATACTGATGGTAATCCTCTTTTTTTGGCCGGTTGCCGGAAATTACAATTTTCACAAACGGGTTTTCCCGTTCCTCCCAAAGCTCCTTGTAGGGCTCCAAATCTTTAAGAAGTTGATTTAGGGTAGCATAGGCTTCCGTTTTAACATCCACCAGAAGAATAAAAGGGTGCAGTTTGCCAAGCTGCAACCGTTTGGCCCGGAGTATGGGCTCCAGGTAAAGGCTTGCTAAGGTATGTCCTTTTCGGATACTTTCATTTTCATGGGCCACAAACAGGGTGTCTCCTTTCAGGATCACATCCGCTTCAATGGAAGCGGCCCCATTGGCATATGCCTCCCAAAAAGGGACTTGTTGCAAGTAATCGTTATGGCTGTGAATGTTGATTTCCTGGGCGCTCAATGGGACCGGAAAGCCTGCCATTAGCCTATAAACAATTGTTAAAATAGAGACAGTGGTCGATAATTTCATAAATATTTAATTTCCGCAAAAATAGCGCAATCGAGCGATGTCCTTCGTTTCGTTTGGTTAAATTTGGGTTAAATTTGAAGGTAATTGTAACGTTTTTTGACAAAACTGCCGGTTATCGGACTCAATATTGGAATATGGAAGAGAAAATTGGAAAAATCAAAACTTTGGTATAAATGTTGTTGTAATCTGTACATAGAATATCTTCTGAAATGGAGATTTGTTTTTCATAATTTAAACCATTAATACCAGATAGTATGAATTCAACAAAAGTTATTTTAAGCGCATTGGCAGGAGTAGCAGTAGGAGTACAAATTGGCCTGTTGATTGCTCCGGAAAAGGGCGAAGATACTCGCAAAAAGTTAACCAAGAGAGGGGAAGCGTACTTGAAGGACATCAATGGTCAAATCGATGGACTTCTCAAGGGTATGAATGAGAAAATGGACAAAATGAATAAGAATATTGCTACGGTAGCCGAAGAAACCAGAGCCAGGGGAAAAGAACTTCTGACGGAGGCGAAAGAAAAGTCAAAATAAGGCAAGCTTTACT
>JAWLFL010000291.1:0-4649 GCA_041685605.1 Cyclobacterium sp.
ACTGAATAAGTTTAACCGGAAGCGTGGCGCATTTTATGGGTGTTTATCTTTAAGAGGTTAGTGGGGAGTTCGTTAAACGTTATATTTTAAACGATTACCTCTTCTAAAACGTAATGAACACGAAATCCTTAACTCATTTTTCTGCAGCTGCTTTTTTTATTTTTGGGATGCTGTCCTGTGGTACCGAATCGGGAAAAGAAAATGTAGCTTCTGCTCCTGCTGACTTAATTATTCAAAATGCCATCATCCTAACCATGGATGAAGCTACTCCTCATGCGGAAGCCCTGGCGGTAAAGAATGGCACATTTTTGCTTGTATCCGATAACGAATCGGTTTTGCGCCATCGGGGGGATGACACCAAGATGATCGATGCAGCAGGAAAAACGGTGATTCCAGGTATTATTGATGCACACATGCATCCCGATCCTTCCTATGCGTTTGAATCCCCTTTTCATACAGTAGATCTCAGTCCGGATGTCGCTGAAACGATGGAAGAGCTGCAACAGATTCTCCGCAGCAAAGCCGCATTGACTCCCAAAGGAGAATGGATTCGAGGCTATTTGTACCAGGATACCAAATTAGGTAGACATCCCAACCGGTATGATCTCGATGCTGTTTCGGAGGATCATCCCATCCTATTGACTCATTCGAGTTATCATGTGTTTGTTTCCAATACCTATGCATTGGAGAAAGCGGGTATCCATGCCGAAACAACCGACCCTCCTGGCGGCGCATTTGACCGGGATGAGAAGGGTGAGCCAGATGGGATTCTTAGGGAGCAGCCTGCCCTTCGGGTGGTATTGGATGCAAATATTCCCTTCCCGGAACCGGATACGGAAGAAGAGATTCAGGCTTACTGGAATACGTTTAACCGGTTTATTGAAAAAGGAATCACCAGTGTGGCTGATGCAGCCTTGGAATCAGGTAAATTCCCAATATATGTGGAGTTGGCTGACAGAGGCATGCCCGTGCGGATTTACCAAATGTTTGGAACGGATGAATTGACGCATCTTTCCCGGCTTGGCCTCAAAACAGGATTTGGTAATCATCAGTTAAAAATTGGATCCATCAAGGTATTTCATGGGAATTCCCTTTCCGGGCAAACCTGTTGGCTGTACGAACCTTATGAAGGAAGACCGGATTATTACGGAATTCCTCCGGACCGTACTCAGGAGGAGCTAAACGAATTGGTTGTAGCGATTCATAAAGCAGGCTTGCAGGTAGCGATCCATTCCAATGGCGACCGGGAAATCGATATGGCGCTTACCGCCATTGAAAATGCCCTGCTTTTGCATCCCAAAAAAGACCACCGGCACCGGATAGAACATGCCAGTGTGATGAACGAACGCCTATTAGAAAAAGCAAAGGAACTGGGTGTAATTCTGGCGTTTCACTCGTATGTCTACGAACATGGAGACAAAATGGTCGGGTACGGAGCGCAGCGCTGGCCCTGGATGCACCTTAATGGTACGGCCCTGGAATATGGAATCGTGGTGGCAGGCAATTCCGATTATCCGGTCAGTGCGGCCGATCCCATGCTGAGAATTCAAAGTCTGGTTACCAGAACATCAGCCGAGGGAACCACCTATGGCGGAGAACAGGCGATTACTCCTGAACAGGCATTGTGGACCTTTACGATGGGAAGTGCCATTGCCCAGTTTGAAGAAGCCATAAAAGGATCCATTACCCGGGGAAAGCTAGCTGATTTTGTAATGCTGTCCGACGATCCAAACACCGTCGATCCTTTTAAAATCAAAGATATAGAGGTGCTTTACACATTCATTAACGGCAATGAAGTTTTTCGTAAGCAAGCGAACAATTGATGCCTAAAAAGATCCCATCACATGCAAAAAATACAGTACAGGTTTAATCCCCGGGCCAGTTCCAGGCGGCAGTTTCTAAAGGCAACAGCCATTGCCTCAACGGGTTTTGGCCTGATGGGCATGACACAGCCTTTTGCCAAAATAAAAACCGAAAACCAACTCAGGGTGATTGCATACAACGTATATAATGCCTCGGGATGGCCCCAGGAGCAATCAAAAATCGCGCGGGAAAAGAAGCAAATGGCCGGGCGAATTGCGCAAGAGCTGCTGCTTTATGATCCCAACATCATCACCTTCGCCGAATCACCGGAGGAACCGGTGGTTCGGGAAATGGCACATTTAATGAATATGACCTATTGCTTTTTACCCAGTGGCGGTTGTTGTCCGGGTGCCATTCTCACAAACCATCAGCTATTGGAATATCAGAATGTTCCCCTGGTGGAGGGAGAACGGGAAGACGATCTCTTCACCCGCCACTGGGGCAAGGCCGAAATCCAACTCATGAATGGGGAAAAGCTAGTCGTTCACTCTGTCCACCTGATGCCTGGCAGGGACCCGGAGCAAGGCGCTATCAGGGCAAGGGAAATTACCTACATCCTGGAGTCAATGGAAGCAGACCGACGGCAAGGCAAAAATACCTTGCTTATGGGAGATTTAAATCACAGGCCGGATATGGCGGGGTATGCGCAATGGATGGCGGCCGGCTTGGTGGATACCTTTTCTTCGGATAATGAAGCGGACGGGTACACGTTTGGGGTAGACGAACCCTACCAGCGGATTGATTACGTGTTTGCCAGGGGACCAATTTCCGATCGAATACTTGAAAGCAGGCCCCTGTTTGAGGGAAACTTTCGAACCAATACCAATGACTCCTCCTCCTTTGCGCTGAGCGATCACCTGCCGCAACTGGCTGTATTTGGTTTATAAAAGATATTAAGACGCAGGATCTTTCTTGAGGGTAAGAAAAACAGTGGTTCCTTTACCCTCTTCTGATTCCAGCCAGGCTTTACCTCCCAATCTTTCAATACTTTTCTGAACCATCGCCAGCCCCATACCGGTACCCTCGTAGTCCTTATTCAGGCGTTTAAACAAATTGAAAACTTCCTGCTGTTGATCTTTAACAATGCCAATGCCATTATCTTTTACCATAAGGGTATAATAGGTTCCCTGTTCCTCCAAGCTAATGCTAACAACCGGAGTTTTCCCCTTCGGAACAAATTTAATGGCATTGGAAATCAGGTTCTGAAATACCTGTAAGAAACCGGTCGATGAACCTCTTAGGGTAGGTAGGTTATCGCTGGAGATCCGGGCATTTTTTTCTTCGATTTCTTCTTGAAGGATTTTTCGGACTTCTAACAACACCTTATTCAGATCCACGGATTCCATGGTGTCAAAATTGGAAGATCGATGAAATTTAAGTAAATCCGCCATCATTTTACTTAATCGGTTTGCGCCGTCTAATGCCAAGTCAATGTATTTTTGCCCTTTTGGGTCGAGGTAGCCCCGATACTTTTTATCCAATAAGGTTAAAAAGGATTTAACCATCCTTACCGGTTCTTTTAAATGATGCGAAATAGAATAGGTAAACCGTGTCATGTTTTCGTTGACAGCGTTCAGTTCTTGGTTTAATAGTTCTATTTTTTGATTCTTGCGCATCAACTCCCGCTTGTTGTTGATCAATTCATTATTGAGGGCGGAAAAATCATTTAAGAAGGCATCATCCATTTCACCTTTTTTCAGGATGTCGTTTGCCTTTTTTTCAGAAAGTCTGATTTGATTCACCTGCTCGTTATTAATCGACATAATTTCTTTCAGTACTTTTTCTGTTGCTGTCAATTCGGTACTTCCGCAGAGCAAGACCTTGTCCTTTAGCAGGTATCCGGAAAAAATGCAGGTAATCTCTTTATCATTATAGCTGAGGGTGAGAGTTGTATTTACTTCCATTGATTTTTCCTGAATGGAGATCCAAAAATTCCCCAATTCTTTGATAGATACTGGAGAAACAAGACTTTGCAAGCCAACTGAAAGTACAATGTGTTCAAACAGGGAGCCGCTGTCTAAAAATAGTTGTTCTACAATACCCTGTTTGTTACAGGACAGAATTAGTTTATAGGGATGTGTTGTTTTTTCCATATTATAGATTTACCAGTTCATTGGCCTTTGTAATTGCCTGAGCTGCATTTTGGGCATACCCATCGGCTTCTATGCGTTGCCATAATCCCGGATAGGTGAGAAACGGATATCCCCCCACGATTATTTTTATATTTTTCAGGTCACTACTGTCCCGTATTTTTTTTATCAATAGAGCTGCTTTACTTACATTGGTAGGCAGGGATACAGAAATAGCCAGGACATCCGCTTTGTACGCTATTAACGATTCCTTTAATTCCTTATCGGGCATATTTGCACCCAGATAATACGTGTCCCATCCATCCATTTCAAAGAAATCGGATACCATGCGTATGCCCATTTCATGCAATTCACCGGAAATAGTGCAGGCCACCAGTGTTTTTCCACGGCGTTTGGCGGAAAAAATATGCTGGTATAAGCCGGACATGATCTGTTGCGTTGCAGCTGTGCAATAATGCTCGTGGGCTACTGTTATTTTATTATTTTGCCACAGCCGGCCGACTTCATATTGTGAAACCTGAAAAACGTGCTGGTAAACGTCTTTTATTGAAATACCCTCTCGCACCAGATCTGAAATCAAAAGGGTTGCGTCCCGTCTTTTTCCTTCCAACAAATATTCCAGGTAGGTAGCTACTTCCTTTTTCAGGGGATTGTCGTCGGTGATATGGGACATACTGTCCTCGGTACTTTCACTTA
>JAWLFL010000068.1:0-18963 GCA_041685605.1 Cyclobacterium sp.
GCAACAAAGGCTATAGCTAATGCTGGCTTGAAAGTAAAAAATGATATTTTGTACTTTCAATAATCACCCTGCTGGCGAGGACGGAAACGTTCCTAAAAGCCGCACTAGCCATAGCCAGGAACGTTATATGCGATTTTGAGAAACCGAAGTAAACGACAAAAAAACTAAATTTGACATTATGATAGAGATAAATAAAGAACTGTTATCGCCTGACTTGACTCAGAAGATAAAAAACCTTGAACTTGAAGTAAACGAGTTTAGAGATACCCCTCTTGACAAAATTGCACTTGAAAAATTAAGAGAACACTTTCGGACACATCACATTTATCATAGTGCGGGAATTGAAGGCAACAGACTTACAATGGCAGAAACTGCTATTGTATTAAAAGAAGGAATTGATATTTCGGGAAAACCACTAAAGGACAGCATAGAAGTTAAAAATTTAGGTCTTGCTTTTGACTTTTTGTATGACCTCTCACAACAGGATGTTCCAATTTCAGAAAACTACATAAAGCAGATTCATAAATTAATCATTGGTGATGACCCATCTTTAAGTCCTGGAGATTATAGAAATATTGGTGTAATAATCACAGGTTCTGAACACCGACCACCTGAACCATTCGAAGTTCCAATAAAAATGATGGAATTAGTTGAATGGATAAGAGAAAATGAAAATCAAAACCCAATTATCGTTGCTGCTATTGCCCATCACGAGTTTGTAAAAATCCATCCATTTAAAGACGGAAATGGTCGAACAGCAAGAATATTATTAAACTTAATACTCTTAAAAAAAGGATTTCCGATTTGTAATATAAGAAGGGATGAAAGACCAATGTATTATGAAGCATTATCACTTGCAGACACGGGCGTATATGAACCAATTGTAGAAGTAGTAGCTGAAAATTGCTCTACTCTATTCTCTGAATACATCAGGTTAAGAGATGAATCAAATAGACTTAAAGAATGGGCTAAGAAAATTGGGAATAAAGACCAACAAGCAAGACTGTCGAAAACAAAGACGGAGTTTGAATTGTGGTTAAATAAAGTGAACCAAATAAAATTAGAATTCAAACAAGCTGTAAATATATTGGACGACTCGATTGATTCATATTATATAAGCTTTTATGAATATCCAGCTTTGACACTTGAAAAATATCAACAACTGAAAGAAAACGGAATAGCACCTGCGACTAATTTCTTTTCAATAAGATTTCATAATAAAGACACAGACAGAATTGTTGCGACCTTTATGTTTAGATTTTTCAGGAATAATGATAAGTATCCATACGCAAAGACTGCAATTCCTTTAGAACTAAACTACTTTGACAAGGAATCAGATGACTTTAATTTTATTGGATATTTTGAGAAGGCAAAAAAAATCGAATTAAGGTCATTCTATATCAATGATAAAGGAGAAACGGTTGTTCGCTTTATCAATCCAGAAGACGTGAAATATTATGAACACGAGACTACAACAGAAAGAGTAACAGATGTGGTAATGAAATTTTTTGACCAAGTTTTTGAGAACATAATTGGACTTTAAAGAAAGAAAAACCGCATATAACAACTAAGTTTTCGTGCGGCTTGTAAAGCCAAGCATGAAAACGCTGTTGCGCGAAACCGGTGAAGTGCTTATGGAGTTTGAGTCGGTATTTTTGGGTCGCTTAAGGTGCCATGTCAGGTCAAAAAGTGAATTACCGATACCAGAATTCATTTAAAAAGTAAGAAAGCAGGATTATTTCAGCTATTCCGTGGCTCTCATCGAAGGTTTTTTTCGGCTTGCGCATAGCTCTTCCAGCCCGATCAAAATCAGGGATTAAATTTGGGGTGGGATGGTTGAAAATACGGTTTTGGGCGGTCCCCGCGTGGGTCGTTTGTTGAAATGCAGGGCCAACTTTGCCAGGTGGTGGGAATAATTGCGCATGGTGCTCCCATCTCTCGCGGCCACGGTGATTTTTTGACGGAATTTCTCGCAAAGTTCCCTGAATCCTGCTACATTGGTACAGGCTGTCTCGATAAGGTTTGCTTTCCCGCCTGCCGGACGGGCAGGTTTTTCATGATTAAAAAGGATATTTAATCGAAAATTAAAGATAAACCATATCGAGCAGTTTTGGAAACTACCGTAGGTTTAGTGCAACATTGTATAAGCGTAATGCGGGGTGAATCTGGTTTTAATGCCCGGCTGGTCTTAGCCTTGACCGTTAGCGGCAATCCTCCATATTTGAAACACCTTTACTTTCAGAGCCAACGAGGCTCAGTTCAACAGCCTATGGAGCAAGAGATTCATTATATTTAGATGACTTATGACAAGCTGACAAAGCTCATACTAACATTTGATATCTTTGGTATCGTGCAGGGAAACCCTCATAAAAACCGAAATTCAATTCAGTTGAATATATAGTGAGGAATGTTTAACTTTCCTAAAATTATAAAATAAACTCATTACCCATGTTAAAGAACAAGATACTTGCTGTACTATCATTAATAACCTATTTCGGATTTACAATCACCTCTGTAGCGCAAGATACTCAACATAACCATACCCATAGCCACGATCACACACACCATGCTCATGAAAATGTTGCTATCGCGCATCATCACGTTGAGTCATCAGTATCCGACAACATTCCCGAGCAGGCAAAACTGGTAACTGGCCAGGGTGAATTTATATTTTCCTGGGATAAAGAATTAACGGCTGCCTTTCCAGAAGGTGCCCGGGAATTTGAAGCGGGAATGCACGGCGGTTTTAATGAAGATCCCGAAACGGGAATCGTATATACTGGAATCCCCGGATACGGCCTGTGCAGTATAAGTCCCGACCTTACCAAATGGTCAACAATAGGAACTGATTCGCGTTTAAAAGATAATATTCACGGTATCGTTTTCTTTGTACATAAGGGTGAAAAATACCTCGCCCTGGCACAAGAGGGCAAAAGAGTACTGGTTTTAACCCTGGAGGGAAAAATTGTTAGTGAAATGGTGAAGCCTACAGGTACCGAATTTAAATTTGAACCCGCCAATGAGTTCTTCGGATCAAAAGACAGCAATTTTGGGGTAACAGACGTAACATACTTGAATGGCACCTTATACGTAGCCCACGGGTATTCCAAAGGAGATTTTGTCATGACAATTAAGGAAAAAGGAGGCAAATGGAGCTGGGGAAAACTCGCATGGGGTGGAAAGGGAAACAACCCCGGACAGTTTCAAACCGCACATGGTATATACGCCCATGAAAAACATATTTTTGTAGCCAACAGAGCCGCAGGGCAGGTTGTGAAATTCACTAAAAAAGGAAAGTTTGTAGAGACTTTCAATGATATACCGGAAGGGAGTCTCGTTTGTAACCTCTCTTATAAAGCTGAGCACTATTTCCTAAATGCGCTAAGTGCTATTGGCGAACAAAAATCCGCGCCCGTATATGTACATACAGGTGATAATTTGGTATCGACTATAGTCCCCGGAGATCTGGATATACCTGTCCTGACAAATATTCATCAAGTTTGGCCACACGTTGTAAATGAAAACGGGTCCAAACAATTATACCTACTCGTCCATGGTTGGAACAAAGGCAAATTCGCAGTTCTGAAAATGGAAAAATAGATCCCAGGCAAAAGGAAAAACCGGGTTTTTAACCAGCCACATTCGGCGTAATGCGCCTATAGACGGCTCCCATATGATGTGAATCCAACTCTTTGCCATAGCTGATTCCGTCTTTCTACAAATATTACAGGTACGTGAATAATCTTTACGTTCCTTAAACTTGGTGTGACCACAATTTTTGCATGCATACCCTGGTTCCCATTTAATTTGGGAGAGATATTGCTTACAATCTTCGTTGGTTTTGAACCGATCAGAAAATTCCAGCAGGTTCTATCCTTTGAATATATCCATTTTAGCTATTTATTCGGCTATCTACCTTAATGAGAATAAGAGAAGGACTAGATGGGCATTTGACACCGAATCTTGACGTATAAGCACGAAAGCTGGACGTTAATACTCCCAAAACGGCATACAACAACGAAAGATTACATTCATTCAGGAAAGGCAGAAGCGGGATTCAAAAAAATTCCCGCTTCCGCCCCTACCCTCAGCACAGTGCAGGATGGTTCCTGTTTGCTGCTATCGTACTTTTAACACGGATTTAATTGTAAACGGCTTACTTACCCGGTAATCCGTCAGGCATCGGAAGGGAAAAGTTATGTAGTTAATACTGGCGAATTACCTTCTGATGCTTATCTTTATTGCATGAGGCCAACAATGGTCCCTCTATTTTGTTACATATCCAATAACACCTCTTCTGAATGAAAGTCGGATTGTTTATACCCTGTTACGTCGAGCAATTTTACCCAAAAGCAGCCATCGCAACCTTGGAACTGCTGGAAAAAGCGGGCGTGGAGGTAGCCTACCCGCTGAAACAAACCTGTTGCGGACAGCCCATGGCCAACTCAGGATACGAAGAATTCGGTCAAGGCGCTTCCGACCTGTTTCGGGAAAATTTTGCTGAATTTGACTACGTGGTTTGTCCCTCTGGAAGCTGTACCCTGCATGCCAAGGAGCACATTCTTTCTAACAAGGAAGGCGAACCCAAACTATACGAATTGTGTGAATTTCTGACCGATGTGATCCAAATCAAGGAATTGAAGTCCCGGTTTCCTTATAAAGTGGGACTGCACGCCAGTTGTCACGGGCTGAGAGGCCTTGGACTAGCGAGGCCATCGGAACTGATGGTGCCGGATTTTAACAAACCCCTGCACCTGCTGGAAATGGTCGAAGACATTGACCTGGTTCATTTGGCCAGGAAAGACGAGTGCTGCGGATTTGGAGGCACCTTTGCGGTTTTTGAAGAAGCCATTTCCGTACAGATGGGAAAAGACCGCATACAGGACCATCAGGAGCAGGGAGTAGCGGTGATTACCGGTGCGGACATGTCCTGCCTCATGCACCTGGAAGGCCTGCTACGAAGGGACAAAAGTCCAATAAAAGTGATGCACATTGCAGAAATTTTGAACGGGCAGGAGCCCGAGCTAAAAAATCAGTAGACCATGAAACCAGCCCCAACGCACGCAGCGGCAGCAGAAGAATTCCTGAAAGATTCCGAGCGTAGCCATTGGCACGACGAAACCCTGTGGCATGTCCGTAGTAAACGAGATGTTTCGGCCCAAAAAATCCCGGAGTGGGAACAGCTCCGTACCCTCGCCTCCCAGATAAAAGACCACGTGCTTTCCAATCTGGATACCTTGTTGCTTCAATTTGAAAAAAATGCCCAGGCCAACGGCATCGAGGTGCTGTGGGCTAAAGATGCAGCAGAGCATAATGAACACGTACTCCGTATTCTGGAGGAAAATCAGGTGCGACAACTGGTAAAAAGCAAATCCATCCTGACAGAGGAGTGCGGCTTGAATCATTTCCTTGAAGACAAGGGGTATGATGTCGTCGACACCGATTTGGGAGAACGCATCATCCAGTTCAATAAACAAGTGCCCAGCCACATCGTGATGCCGGCCATTCATCTGAAAAAAAGCGAAATCGGGGATATTTTTCACAAGCACCTGGGTACCGAAGCAGGTTCGGATGATCCCCAATACCTAACGGAAGCGGCCCGCCAACACCTGCGGCAGAAATTCATTCAGGCGCATGCAGCCATCACCGGGGTGAATTTTGGAATCGCCGAGACGGGTGGCTTTGTGGTCTGTACCAACGAAGGAAATGCGGACATGGGAACCCACCTGGCGGATATTCACATTGCCTGTATGGGCATAGAGAAATTGATCCCCCGGGCGGCGGACCTGGGAGTGTATCTAAGGCTTCTGGCACGAAGTGCTACCGGACAAAGTATCACCAATTATACCTCGCATTTTCATCGCCCCCGGAAGGACAAGAAAATGTACCTGATTTTGGTGGATAACGGGCGAACCAAGCAGTTGGGCAGGGAGGATTTTCGGAATTCGCTCAAGTGTATCCGATGTGGGGCCTGCATGAATACTTGTCCCATTTACCGCAGAAGCAGCGGGTTTAGTTATAATTCTACCGTTCCGGGACCCATTGGTTCCATCCTTTCGCCTGGCATGGACCTCAGCAAACACAGTACGCTGCCTTTTGCCTCCACCCTCTGTGGATCCTGTTCGGATGTGTGTCCGGTAAAAATCAATATACACGAACAACTTTACAAATGGCGGCAGGTCATCACCAAGGAAGGACCTCCCCAGGCATCCAAAAAATGGGCCATGCGATTTGGAGGACAGGTCATGTCCAAACCCAGGCTGTTTGACCTGATGGGAAAAATGGCTCGAAAGTCACTTTCCATCAGCCCCCGGGGATTTGTGTACAACAGCTTCAATGCCTGGGGCAAGCACCGCGAATTACCGGAAGTTCCCAAAGAAACGTTCAAAGACTGGTACCGAAAAAACCGTAACGATGACAAGTAAAGAAAGCATCCTTGCTGCCATACAAGCCAATAAGCCGGATCTGCTGCCCTTGCCGGAACAGCCTGAATTCCCTTACGACAGTAACTTGACCGAACAATACCGGCAAAGCATTTCTCTGAATGGGGGAGAGGCCCGGGAGGCAAAAAGCTTGAAGGAAGTGACCAATCACCTGCAGGAGCATTTTCGAAACATTCAAATGATCGTTTCGCTTAGCGAAAAGGTTGCCGGAAATTTCGATATCAACATGGCAGATGATCCCCACGAACTGGAGCACGTAGAAGTGGCCATTCTGGAAGGGGAATGGGGAGTGGCCGAAAATGCAGCCATCTGGCTTCCGGAAGAAAAATTACATCACAGAGCCCTGCCTTTTATCGCTCAGCACCTGATTGTTTTGCTGAAAAAGGATCGGCTACTCGGTAACATGCACGAGGTGTATGCCCGCATCAACGTGGAAGGTTCCGGCTATGGCGTTTTCATTGCCGGCCCTTCCAAAACCGCTGATATCGAGCAGTCCCTGGTCATCGGGGCACATGGGCCCCGTAGTATGACCGTATTTTTGTTGGATTAAGCCGAAAAAGAACCCTGAAGTGCTGCCTCCGTAGCCTCTAATTGTTCCCTGACTTCCACGACGCTTTCCCATTCCCTGCCAGCTTCCCCGTATTCGATGCCACACCAAGAGCGATAGCCTGCTTTCAGCACAATCCGCATCATCTTTTCATAGTCCAGCGGGGACTGATTGCCTTTGTTGTCCCAGACGGTGGTTTTCACACTGACACCCTGAGCATAAGGCATCAATTCCTGTACGCCTTTATACGAATCGTAGGAGATGGGATTGCCGTCATTGGGGCTGATCTGGAAATTGCCAAAATCAGGCAAGGTACCCGCCCTGGGATGATCGGCCGCTTTCATTACCCCGGATAGCCATTTGGCATTGCTGGAAAAGCCACCGTGATTCTCTATGGTGACGCCAATATCCATGGTATCGGCAAATTCACATAGCTGGTGCAACCCATCTGCCACCAGGTTCATGGATTCCTTAAAAGCGCTTCGGTCAGAGCTGTAGTCTACGGAAGAATAGCCATTTACCCGTATCGCGTGACAGCCTAGAAATTTGGCTGCTTCTACCCATTTTTTGTGATTTTCCACTGTGGTTGCCCGCTCGGCGGCATCTGCGGCCCCTAACTGCCCTTCCCGATCACACATGATCAATACGGAGGTAACACCTTCCCCTTCCGCGCGGGTTTTCATTTCGCGCAGGTAGGCCTGGTCCTGGGCTTTGTCCATAAAAAACTGGTTGACGTATTCCACCGCATGAATCCCGTGTTTTTTTGCCAACACCGGAAAATCCAGGTGATCCATTTTATCGGAGAATAACAATTTGTTGACCGACCACTCGGCCAGGGATATTTTGTACAAGTCGGCCTTTGGTGTGATGGAAAAAGCGTGATTTCCCAGGCCCAGTCCGAAAAAAGCGGATGCGATACCGGTCTTTTTGATAAAGTCTCTTCTGTTATGCATGTGTTTGGAGTAAAGGTTACTGCTTGTTAAATATAGAACCTCAAGATAGAACTTTTATTTTTTAACAACAATTACGCTGTACAGGAATGGTAGGTACGTTATGGCACCAGCCAACTGCTTTTCCACTCATGTCCCTCTTTGTAGAAACGATTTCTTAGGTGACGCAGGCCGTCTAGTTGCAGGCATTCAATGGTGAATGCTTCAATTACTACGACCGCAAAATGAGCATCCCCTTTTTCCTCCTCCCAAACATGGGCAGCTGCTGGATTAGCGACCTCCTTTCCGGGATGGACCAGTCCCTGATAGGCTTTTTGGGCATCGCCTTGCACGGTTTCCCAATGCGTTTTACTTTGGGAATCCTGTTGATGGATCCGGGCCGTTCCCTGCACTTTTACCTGGCAGCGCTTCCGGGGATGGTAAAAAAGCAAGGTAACCGCTGGATTGTGAATCAGTTGGTTAACTTTATGGCTACGGCTGTCAGTAAAGATGTGAAAGCAAAGGTTCTCGTCCAATTGGCGCAAGACGACATAGCGGCAGTCCGGCTGTTCTGCCGAAAGGGTGGCCATGGGCACAAAGCGAAAGGGGTGTTTGCTGTCCCGGGCTCCCCGATGCAACTCATTCCTGACGGTGTCCCAAATAGTTGCTAATGAATCGGTTTCTTTAAATAGCATGGCTGAAGGATTTACTTATAAATTTTGGTGATTCGGATGGCGTTAAGGATGGCCAGTAGTGCCACGCCGACATCGGCAAAAACGGCTTCCCACATGCCAGCTAAGCCTAAGGCTCCCAGTGATAAAACTAGTAATTTAACCCCAAAGGCCAGTCCAATGTTTTGCCAAACAATGCGTCGGGTAGTCTTCCCGATGCGCAGTGCTAGGGCTACCCGGGAAGGATGGTCGGTTTGTATCACCACATCCGCCGTTTCTATGGCCAGGTCACTACCCAGGCCTCCCATGGCAATACCCAGGTCCGCAACAGCAAGGGCCGGGGCATCATTGATACCATCCCCCACAAAGGCGATCTGGCTACCGGGCTTGCGTTTCAGTTTTTCCAGGCGGCTGCTTTTTTCATCTGGCAGTAGCCCTCCATAAGCATAGTTGGCTCCCAGCTCCTTGCCCAGGGCCGCTACAATCTCCTGCCTGTCGCCCGACAAAATGCCTGTTTTTGAAATGCCAAGTTTCCGTAATTCGGTAAAGGCTTCCAGGGCATCGGATTTGATTTCATCTGCGAGTGCGAAATACCCACAATATATCCCGTCCAAGGCGGTATATACGAGCGTTTTGCCAGGAAGGGACATTTTTGGCAGCTCAGGGATGGCTTTGGCCTCCATTAGGGATCGGTTACCTACCAGCACCTGCTTGCCGCGAACTTGTCCCGATAGCCCCTGTCCGGCATGTTCTTCCAGTCCCAATACGGAATCAGTGGGTTTTCCCAGGTGCTTCACCAGTGCCATGGCAATGGGGTGGTTGGAATTGGCCTCCAGGCTGATGGCGAGCCATCTCCAATCGGGATCAGCAGTAGCAGCCGCTTCTTCCTGTTGCACCGAAAACACGCCTTTTGTCAGCGTACCGGTTTTATCGAAAATCACAGTATTGACTTGCGTAATCAGGTCCAAATAATTGGAGCCCTTGAAGAGGATGCCTTTTCTGGAAGCCGCTCCGATGCCTCCAAAATAGCCCAGGGGAATGGAAATCACCAGGGCACAGGGACAAGAGATGACCAAAAATACCAGGGCCCGGTACAGCCAGTCGCTGAATTGGTAATTGGAGACAAAAAAGTAGGGAAGCACTACCAAGGCTAAGGCCAGATAGCTAACAATGGGCGTGTACACCTTGGCAAATTTGCGGATAAACTCCTCTGTTTTGGCTTTTTTAGCCGTTGCCTGTTGGACGGTACGGATGATTTTTGAAAGGGAACTTTCCTGAAAGGAGCGGGATACCCGAAGTGTAATCAGGTTTTGGAGGGTGACCATTCCTGCCAGCACTTCCTGGCCCTCGGAAATCCGGGTCGGCATGCTTTCACCGGTAATGGCTGCAGTATTAAAATTTCCGTAACGCTCCTGTAATACCCCGTCCAGCGGCACCCTTTCTCCCGGCCGGATTTCGAGGGTTTCACCGACATTTACTTTTTCCGGCTGTACCCATTGGCTCTTACCGTCGCGGATAACCCGGGCCCGGTTGGGGCGCAAATCCAGCAAGGCCTGTACATTTCCCTTTGCCTTGCTTACGGCCTGGTGCTGCAATACTTCTCCGATGGTATAGAACAACATGACGGCTACCGCTTCCGGATATTCCCCGATGGCAAAGGCGCCTATGGTGGCGATACCCATCAAAAAAAACTCAGTAAACACTTCTCCCCGGAGGATCAGCTGGCCTCCCTTTTTCAATACAGGCCATCCCACCAGTGCATACGCCAGCAGGTATAGCGGCAGCCAGGTAGTCACTGTGAAAATTTGATGGGGGAATAGGTATTCCCCTCCTACTGCCAAAAGTAAGGTTAACAAACTTAATAAACTGCTTCTCCACAGCTTCCATCTTCGGGACCATTTGGATGAAATGGTTTCCGGAGAACTGGCGGGCTGATCACAGCAGGAAGCCTGGGAGGAAGTAGGAGAACCCATGGTCTTTGTTTCGTTTTGGCCAAAGGTACAATTTAAACTCGTGCACAGGAATTGCAATTGGCACGAACAGGAAATTTAATTTTGTCGGAAAGAGGCGTTTTCTTTTTTTCCGGAAAACTTGATTTTCATGCGTTCGCAGGTACTGTCTGGGTGGTTGCGGTAGTAGACATAGGTTCGTAAGTCGACTTTCCCGACCCGGTACCTTTTTCTAGCCCATTCGAAAAAATCCGCATCAGCAGCATAGCCATCAACGAATGCCTTACTTTTAAAAACCTCTCTTTTACCAAATAAAGTGGCAAACAGAATGCAGTCGTCTACGTGGATCAGCCGGTCTGGATAATGTCGGTCGGCAACAAAATAATCTTCTTTTTTGGTAACGACGGTACGAGTGGTAGAGGCAATCAGGTCATAACTATCCATTTGATTAAGGCAAGCTTGCAGGTGCTCGGGCAGGTATTCATCGTCCGCATCCAGTATGGAAAGGTATCTGCCGCTGCTAAGCGAGACGGCGCGGTTGATGGCTCTGGATTGCCCCTGGTTTTTTTGTCTGAGGTGGAGTAAACGTTCTTCATGACGTTTACACAAGTCAAAGAGTAAATTCTGAGGGTCCTGGCTGCTTCCGTCATCGACAAGAATAACCTCAAAATCCTGATAGGTTTGGTTCCATAGCGAGTCAAGTGCTCTTTTTACCAGCGGAAAAGGAGTATTATAGGTAGCGATCAATATAGAAATTGCCGGGGTTTGAGCCATACCGCTAAAATAACCTATCAAATGCTAAAAAGGTTGGCGGCAGGAGAAAAAACTAATAAAAATCATAAAAAAAGCCCTGCTGTTTTGGCAGGGCTTCGCAACTATCCGATTACCGGAATTAATTTTTAGCGAGGTAGGAAGCAACCCCTTCGCGGGTAGCACTCATGGCTTCTTTGCCTTCTTCCCAGTTTGCAGGGCATACTTCCCCGTATTTTTCCACATGCCTTAGGGCATCAATCAGTCGAAGCATTTCGTCGATATTTCTTCCTAAAGGCAGGTCGTTTACGGTTTCGTGACGGATGATTCCTTCTTTATCAATAAGGAAAGTGGCACGGTACGCTACCGGAAGTCCCTCGTAGGTAAGCTCTCCTTCTTCGTTGTAGTTCCAATCACCGGCAAGTACGCCAAAATTATGGGCGATTGTTTTTACCGGATCGGCAACGATCGGATAGGTTACGCCTTGAATTCCTCCTTCTTCTTTAGGGGTATTTAACCAGGCCAGGTGAGACTCTTCCGTATCGCAGGAAGCACCGATTACCGCCACGCCTCTTTTTTCAAACTCTTCCAGCTTTTCCTGGAATGCCAAAATTTCAGTGGGGCATACGAAGGTAAAATCCTTAGGGTAAAAAAAGAAAATCACATCTTTATTACCGAGGTACTGATCAAGAGAGAAGTTCTCTACGATTTCTTCTCCATCTATTACAGCAGGTGCGTTAATTAAAGGTGCTTTTTTTCCAACTAGTGACATAAAATAAATTTTAATTGTTTGTAGATAAATTAACGATGGTATTTAGAAAATTATTTCGTTTTTCCTTTGATTACCAATGATACTTCTTCAACTTCAAAGCCGTCAATTTGGTTCTCCTCAAAGTACTTTTTTAACATTTTTTCCAGACCTGCGTTTTTGTAGTCCCTTATTTTCTTGCTTTTGCTACAGTACAGGTGACTGTGAGACTCCAATACAGGATCAAATCGCATCAGCCCCAGGTCATCGGTAAATTTCTGAACCATGTTGGCATGAACAAAGCTCTCCAGGGTCTTATAAACCGTTCCCTTGGAAAGGCCAGGATTGGCCTCTTTGACCCGGGAAAAAACCATTTCCGCCGTAGGATGGTCCTCCGAACTGCATAGGGCCTCGTAAATCACCATTCGCTGATGGGTGAATTTCAAGCCGCAGGAGGTGATTCTATTTTTTAGCTTTTGGAAATCCATTTTTTGTTAATAATCATTCCTATCTGGGAATGAGTATGCAAAAGTAGGCATTATTTCATAAAAATCATATGGATAGTTCGTTCATTTTTTTAAATTGAAAGTTAATTCATTCCACCTGTCGGTCCGAATCGCTGGGGTAGGCAGGGAAATCCCGGAAAACGATGGTTTTATGATTAAAGTCTTGTTTGTTTGCTTAGGCAACATTTGCCGCTCTCCTTTGGCTGAAGCATTATTCTCCCATAAAATTTCCCATAAAGGCTATGCGGAAAAGGTAATTGTCGATAGCTGCGGAACGTCGGATTACCATATTGGAGAACTCCCCGATGAACGGGCCATGAACTGCGCCGTGAGAAATGGGATCAAAATGGACCATCGGGGGCGGCAATTGCATCGAACGGATTTCAGGGATTTTGATTACCTGATCGCCATGGACCGGTCCAATCTGGAAAACATCACGCTGCTGTCCCAAAAAGTGGGCATACCAGCTAAGAAACTCCACCTGATGCGTGAATTCCAACTTTCTCCCGAATTTTTGGAAGTTCCTGACCCCTACTATGGAGGAGAAGATGGGTTTCAAAAAGTCTTTGATATCCTGGACGAGGCCCTCGATGGATTCATTGTCGAATTGGAAAAAAATCACCGATTGAATGGAGTCACTTGAAGGACTTTTTGCGCATGCCACCCTGCTAGCCTTTGGGCAATCACTTGCGGTACAGCAATACCAGCTCGTGGCAGCCGGAACCCGAAACCAAGCCATTTATTTGGAAACAGAGCAGGGGGCTTACTTTCTCAAAACCAACCACGAATCCGCTGCAGAAATTTTCAAACGGGAAAGCGAGGGATTGAACTGGGTACGAAGAAATTGCAGCCTGTATGTTCCCCAAACACTGGCGCAGGGAAGCTACGAAGACCGGCATTTTTTATTGATGGATTGGATTCCCAGTGCTCCAAAGCAGCCTGACTATTCAGAAAGGTTGGGAGAAGGGCTGGCAGAGCTCCATATGTGTACCGCAAAATCCTTTGGTCTGGATCGTAATAATTACATAGCCATTTTGCCGCAAAATAATGATTGGAAAGACCGTTGGTTTGATTTTTTTGTGGAAAAAAGACTGGAACCCCAATTGCAACTGGCCTATTACAATCAACTGGTTGGCGAGAAATTTTTGGGTCGTTTTCGAAGCCTTTATCCTTTTTTGGAGGATTTTTTTCCCTTGGAAAAACCGGCATTGTTACACGGAGACCTTTGGTCAGGAAACGTTCTTCCGGACGCGGGCGGATCACCGGCATTGATTGATCCGGCCGTATACTTTGGCCACCGGGAAGTGGACCTGGCCTTTTCACGTTTATTTGGAGGCTTTGATTCCCGTTTTTACGAGGCCTATCAAGATGTTTTTCCGCTGGAACCGGGTTTTGAAGATCGGGTAGCGGTGTATAACCTATATCCGCTACTGGTACATCTCAATCTGTTTGGAAAAGCTTATCTATCCGGGATCCAGCAGACACTGAGGCGATTTTTGGATAAATAGAGAGCCTCACAGGGGATCAACCTTCTTTAGCCTCATAAACCCACTGAATCAGTTCGGGGCTTTTTTGTTCCAGGTGGCATGTTTCGGCTACCTGCCGGTAATGCTTGATTTCGGCATCGGTGGGGTTTTTCACCGTAATCATTTTGAGATGGGTTTTGAGCTGGACCTGGAAAACATCCCGAAAGGGTCGGGCTAGTTGCTCTTCTGTGGAGGGCATGTCTTGTATCACCAGGCGCAGATGGGCGGCAGCGGCCTGTATTAGCTGAATGCGCCAGTTGGCTTTTTTGGCCACCTCGTAAATAAATTCGAAATGGAACCCGCCCACCATCGACAGGTCCCGGATGCGCAGATCGATGAGCGTCAGGTGATCTTTGAAGATGGTAATCGGGATTCGGGGTGCCTGACCAAAGGAACCGATAATCGTCCCTGCCGCATCCGGATTGACAAAGGACTTGACATAGAGGGGAATATTGTGTTTTGCCAGGGGTTTGATGGTTTTGGGGTGAATTACCTTTGCCCCGTAGTAAGTCATTTCGGCAGCTTCTTCAAAATCCAGGTATTCAAATTTAACGGCATCCGGAAAGAGATCCGGGTCGCCATTGAGGATACCGGCCACATCTTTCCAGATGGTAACGGAAGCAGCTCCCAGGCTGACCCCAAGGATAGCGGCGGTAAAGTCCGAACCTTCCCTTCCAAGCGTGGTGGTATTGCCGAGTAAATCCGTACCAATAAAGCCCTGGGTGACCACGGGGAATTTTTCCAGTTTGGGAATGAGTGCTCTCCGGCAATGCTGCATCGTCAGTGCCCAGTCTACCCGGGCCATTTTAGTGGTGGAGTCTGTCCGCACCAATTCCCGGGCATCTTGCCAAAGGCAGTGAGAACCGGTTTCACAGAGGTATTCCTGAAGGATGCGGGTGGAGATAAGCTCCCCGTAGCCGATTATCTGATCATAGAAGAAGCCTTCCTCGTCTTTCAATATATCGCTTTCCAAAAGCCGCCGCAACTGCGCAAAATGATTATCCACCCGGGAAAAGATGGCATGATCGGTAGCAAAAAGTCCCCGGCAGAGGTCTTCATGGAAATCCAATAACTCGATTAACTCGGTATCGAAGCGCTTTCCCTGAAAGGAAAGTGCGATTAGCTGTTCCAGCCGGTCGGTGGTTTTGCCAGCGGCGGAGACGACCAGTACCATGCCGCTGGACCATCGTTTTTTCACCAGTTGGGCGATGTTTTTGATGGCGGCGGCATCTCTGATGGAGGCACCACCAAACTTGTAGACCAGGGGTTGTATCATGAAAAATCGAAAAGAAAGGCCAATGAATTGAAGATAATGAATTATATTCAAAGGTATGAAGACACAGCCTTACAAACAAGATACCGGTAACCTGGCCTATAAAGTCGGGGTAACCCTGGACCGGTTTATAAAAAGCAAACAGGCGGATTTTCCTTTTGCCACCGGTGAGTTGTCCCAGATATTAAGGGATATCGCCCTGGCTTCCAAGATTGTATCCAGAGAGATCAGCCGTGCCGGGCTATCGGATGTCACCGGTGCCTTCGGGCAAACCAATGTACAGGGAGAGGAACAGCAGAAGCTGGATGTGGTAGCTAATGTACGCTTTACGCGTGCATTGACGAAAGGAGGGGAAGTCTGTGCCGTGGTGTCGGAAGAAGAAGACCTGGTCATCGACCTTCAAAATAGCAAGGGAAAGTACGTGGTGGCCATCGATCCCCTGGACGGATCCTCCAACATAGATGTGAATGTCTCCATCGGTACCATCTTTTCCATCTACCGCAGAAAGACAGCGACCGGGTCTCCCATTAAGGAGGAGGATGTCCTGCAAAAAGGCTCCGAGCAGGTAGCAGCCGGATACGTTCTGTACGGATCTTCGACCATGTTGGTCTATTCCACCGGTAACGGGGCCAATGGCTTTACCTATGAAAGGTCTCTGGGGGAATTTTTCCTTTCTCATCCGGACTTGAGTATGCCCGAAGATGGCTCTATTTATACCATCAATGAGGGCTTGGCTCCTCACATTAACCCAAATATTTTATCGTACCTGGAGGCCTGCAAAAGAGAAGGGGCTTCCGCCAGGTACATAGGCAGTTTGGTGGCGGACTTTCATCGAAATCTGCTCAAAGGAGGAATCTACCTATACCCGGCCACTTCCCAGGCACCGAATGGAAAAATCAGGTTGATGTACGAGGCCAATGCCCTGGCCTTTATCGCCGAGCAGGTGGGAGGAGCCGCTTCCGACGGTCAGCAACGGATTCTGGACATTGTCCCCGGCAGTTTACATCAGCGAACGCCCGTTTACATTGGATCAAAAAACATGGTAAAGGGGCTGGAGAAAAGTCTGAACGGTTAGCGGTACTTGTTTCGGAAGTGGACCTTTATTAGTTGCCGGTCTACAATGGCCAGGGAAAGGTGTTGGGTCATTTTTTCTGGAGGACTTTCGGAGAGAATGCTTCGTAGTTTTTGCTCATCCAGGTCCAGCCGGTAGCATAGCTGTAGTAACTTTTCCAAATGGCCGTTTAGCAAGCGGCCGATGGCTGGCGCAATGGCAGCAGCGAGGCTTTCCCTGTCCCGGACTTCGGGAATAGCCGGAAGCTGCAGTAATTTTTGCAAATCGGCAGCTCCGGATTGGATGCTTTCCGGCCCGGATTTTTCGGGATCAATCATTCTTCCCCTTTATCGGTGTCTTTATCTTTCTGCTCTTTGGAATTTTCGGGAGCTGTTTCTGGCTTTTCTTCCAGCACTTCCGGACACTCTTTGCGGATGATATGGTACCAGCTAATGAGTTTTTTCACATCAGATGCATAGACCCGGTCTTCGTCAAATTCCGGTAAAATATGTTTCATGAAGGCCTGGTATTCTTCTTTGTCTGCACCTTCCAGGCCGGTATCGCCCTGGAATTCCTTTTCGATTTTTATCATCACCTCTTTCAAGGGGGAGGCCCCCTCTTCGGTTAGCGTGTAAATGGAAATTTCACTCAGGAGGGAAACGCGCTGGGCCGCCCCCACGACCAATTTCCCTTTTTTGTCGTCCAGGGACTCGAGGATAACGCCGCTGCGGCTGGGCTTGAGTATTTTATAAAGGCCGGGTTTTCCGGAGACGGTGGCGATGTCTTTAAATTCCATGATAGCTAGTTTGTTTTCAGGCTGCAAATATACGGTTTCGTCAGGATTGGCCAAGGAACTCAGTTGGCACCGTACCATTCGGTAACGTTTTCTTCGATAAATTGGATCAGTTCATCCCTTCCTTGCTGATTAATGGCAGAAGTCACGAAAAATTCGGGAGCTTCTACAAATAACCTTTCCATCTCATCCAGAAAAAGGTGTACGTTTTCAGCGGTTTTGGAATGGGACTGTTTGTCGGCTTTGGTAAACAGGAGGGCCACTGGCATTTCCAGCTGCCCGCACCATTGGATAAATTCCAGGTCGATTTTTTGCGGAGGAAGCCGGCTGTCGATAAGGACAAACACCGCCGTCAGGTTTTCCCTTTCCGTGAGGTAATTGCGAATCATTTTGTCCCAGTCTGCCTTCAGTTTTTTGTTTACTTTGGCAAAACCATAGCCGGGAAGATCGACCATGTACCAGCGGTCATTGATCACAAAATGATTAATTAGCTGCGTCTTACCCGGTCGGCCGGAAATTTTTGCCAGGTGCTTGTGATTGGTGAGCATGTTGATCAGGGAGCTTTTTCCCACATTGGAGCGGCCAATAAAGGCAAACTCCGGTTTGGTGGGGGGCGGACATTTTTTATGATCCGTATTACTGATTAAAAAGCGTGCATTTTTCAACATGGCCCATTTTTTCACAAAGGTAACCAATTTCCATCATGGCCTCCAAACCATTATTTCATTAACAATTTTCCAATGCTCAGGTTTACTTAGTAATATTGTATCGAAATTAGAAGCCATGTCCGTAGTTCCCTATAAAGATAAAAAAGAAGGCAAAAAGCAGCAGGTTGCCAGCATGTTTGATAATATCAGCAAGAAATACGACCTGCTGAACCACCTTTTGAGTTTAGGTATTGACATTATTTGGCGCAAAAAAGCCATTAAGATGCTTCAAAAAGACCAGCCAAAACTTATTTTGGATATTGCCACCGGGACTGGGGATTTTGCCATTGAAGCCCTGGCGCTAAAACCGGAAAAGGTGATTGGCGTAGATATTTCAGAGGGCATGCTTCAGGAAGGCCGCAAGAAGATGAAGCAGAAAAAGCTGGAACATTTGATTGAACTCCAGCTGGGCGATTCGGAAAAGTTGCTCTTCCAGGAAAATAAGTTTGATGCCGTCATCGTTTCTTTTGGTGTTAGGAATTTTGAAAATTTGGAGAAAGGACTGTCAGACATGTACCGGGTGTTGAAACCCGGAGGTAAAACGGTCATCTTGGAATTTTCTAAACCAAAAAAATTTCCGATGAAACAGGGTTATTCCTTTTATTTTAAATATATTTTGCCTTGGATTGGTAGAATGATATCAAAAGACCATTCGGCTTACACCTATTTACCAGCGTCGGTAAAGGCATTTCCGGATGGAAGGGATTTTCTTGGCATCCTTGAAAAAGTAGGCTTCAAACAAACGCAATGCAAAACCCTCACCTTCGGCATCAGCTCGATTTATATCGGTATAAAATAGCCCTGATTGTTATTTTATCACTTGGACTGGCCTTCACCACACAGGCTCAGGAAAGAAATTTGATGTTTAATACTTCGGGTAGCGACGATCAAATGCTTTCCTATGGGTTTTTTCTAGCCGCACATAACAGCAGCCTGAGAATTAAGTATTCGGATAACTTTGTGGACCCCGATTACACGAGCTTGCACAATGTGCGGGCGATAATGCCGGTATTTTCCCCGGGATTTGCCTTGGGCTTTTTGGTGACAGGCCGCCTACACGATCAGGTAAA
>JAWLFL010000292.1:0-4633 GCA_041685605.1 Cyclobacterium sp.
GAATGCAAGGCAGTTAAAATAGAAATGTTGGTTTTTAGGTTAGTGAAGTTAATAAATCCGTGTAACTATCCAAATTTTTTTGTGGATAAATTTTTGTTTGGGCTGAAATTTTGGGGGAGTGGGAGAATATTTCGCTGCCTTTCCCTCGATGGAATCAATGGGAATAACGATAACATAATCCAACCAATAGCTTCCTAACGGATACGAACGAAATTTTCTGATAAAGGAATGGATGGATTTTTGGTTCGATAAATCTGGTCTTAATCGTACTTTCAATCGAATCCAGTTCGTGTCTAGGGGGCAACCAACGTTTTTCGCACCTGGGGCAGGACGCAGGTGGAGCTAAAACAGTGTAGCTACTCCAGCAAGTAACGATACCGGCAAATTCGCCGTTTGGTACGCCCTCCATCCGATCGAAGTAGAAACTATTTCGAAAACGCATTGCGTCCAATCGGAAAATTTTGCTAGTTTTAACGGCCTTCGGTTTGTGAGAAAGGAGGTAATGCACGAGGTGGTAACCGGTACGGCGCGCGCGGTACCTGCGGGCCGCCCGGAAGGCCGGTTCAGGGGCGCTGCGTTGCGGCGTTTGTTCCGTTCTCCCTACTTCCCCCTTCGGCAATGGCCTTGACTAAAAACAGACGATTCTTATGAAAACAGTTGGATTAATCCTTGGCGTACTGGCCGCCTTGGGTATGTTGCTGGGATTTATCCCGCTTTTGGGTTGGTTTAATTGGGTCAATATCCCTTTTGCCATTCTCGGCTTGATCATCAGTGCTATCGGGAAATCCAATGAAGGCATGGTGCTATGTGGCATCGCCGTGCTGGTGGGACTTTTTCGATTGGTGTTGGGAGGAGGGATCCTCTAAAATGGCGATCGCTTGGAAACATCGCGTATCCGGAAAAATCGGTAGTTTCCGATGAAACAGCCGAGGCAAAATCTCGCAAAAGACGAGTTAACATCAAGCTACGAAACCGAAAGGAAAGAACGATCAAACAACATGGCTTCCACTTCCTTTTGGAGTGCTGAACTTGAAAAAGCTGGTATTTCCGGCGCATTTGTCGACCGGTATCGGCAGTCGCAGCCTGGCGAATCCGTAGCAGCCGGATACTAGCGATCAATCAAATCAGCGAAGGAGAAGTTTAGGATAAAAACCATTTGGCAAGTTCGGAAAGCGTAATTATAAATTTGAATTGATATGACCAGCGACATCCTTATATACCAAAACACGGACGGCAACATCAAAATAGATGTACGCTTGCAGGAGGAAACCGTTTGGCTTACTCAGGCGCAAATGGGGCAATTATTTGGTAAGGACAAACGCACCATTAGCGAGCATATCAGCAATATTTTCAGCGAAGGTGAATTGGATAAAAATTCAACTGTCCGGAAATTCCGGACAGTTCAAACCGAAGGCAATCGGGAGGTGGAACGAGAGCTTGACCACTATAATTTAGATGTTATCATTTCGGTTGGGTATCGGGTGAAGTCGGTTCAAGGTACACAATTCCGTATTTGGGCAACGCAGCGATTAAAGGAGTACCTTATCAAAGGCTTTACGCTCAATGACGACCGCTTCAAGTCGGGCAGTTCAATGAACTATTTCAACGAACTACAAGAGCGCATTCGGGAGATACGCCTTTCGGAGAAATTCTTCTACCAAAAAATCAAAGACATCTACGCCACCAGTATCGACTATGACCTGAAAGACGAAAAAACTATTGAGTTTTTCAAAATCGTGCAAAACAAACTGCTTTGGGCCATCAGCGAGCAAACTGCTGCAGAATTGGTGTACAGAAGAGTAGATGCCAGTTTGCCCTTAATGGGTATGCTATCCTACGACAAAAAACAAGTGGTTTCCATAAAAAAAGCCGAGTTAAGCATTGCCAAAAATTATTTGAGTGAAGATGAAATAAAGCTTTTGGGCTTGCTGGTGGAGCAATATTTGGCATTTGCTGAAACTATGGCACAGCAGCAAACACCAATGTATATGAAAGATTGGATGGAGCGATTGGATTCCATTTTGCAATTAAACGGCAGAGAGTTGCTCACCCACGCAGGAAAAATATCCCATAAAATGGCTTTAGAGAAATCAGGCGAAGAATATGAGAAATTCAAACAACAGCAAAAGACTATAGAAAAAGAAGCAAGTTTAAAAGAGTTAGAGGAAGACATTAAAAAATTGAAGAAACCGAAAAAGTGAAATTCACAGAAGCGAAATTAGAGCAAGGATTTAAAGCACTTTTAGGAAATGAAAGCTATCCGGATTTCTTGGGTAGCAGTTTGCTGCGTACAAATGAGAGCGAAGTCCTTCATTAAAACCTTTCACCGTTTTTTTCCATTTCTTCCGAATAACACTATGTCTTCAAATTTCAGGTGCATTTTCCGCTACCGATTTCACATTGCCAACTAAATCCCCTCATAGATGCGACGCATTGTTAAAAGGGTGTAATAAACGATGCCTTTTTTTTTATGCATCGTAATATGATGTATATTTGCCCTATGTATTCAAAAGAATTGTTAAAGGGCACCCTGGGGGTCATCATATTAAAGCTCCTGGAAGAAAACGGAAAAATGTACGGGTACGAAATCTGCCAGAAGGTAAAGGGCATTTCGGAAGGTAAAATCCTGATCAAGGACGGAAGCCTCTATCCGATCTTGCACAAGCTGCTAAGCGACGGGATGGTCACGACGGAAGAAGTTACCATCGGGAAAAGGGTACGAAAATACTATACCCTGACACCCAAAGGCAAAGGCGAGCAGAAAATGGCCGTGCAGGAGTTGGCCGACTTTATGGACACGCTACACAAAATCATCTTTACCGATACAAAAACCACTCCAGCGGTATGATTTCCGAGAAACAATTTGAAATCATCAGCCGGGCCATTCGGCACAGTGAAATTGCGGACAAAGCATTGCAGGATGACCTGATCGACCATTTTTGTTGCTTTGTTGAGGCGGAAATGCAAAGCGGGCAATCCTTTGAAAATGCCTTCCAAGCCGCTTACGAGCAAATCACGCCCAATGGATTTGGAGAAATACAGCAGGAAACCCTTTACCTACTCAACCATAAAAAGCGCCTGCTCCTAAACCAATGCACCTACCTTTCCGGCTATGTGTTTGCCCTTTCGACTACCATTGGCACCTTTTTTAAAATCATGGATTTGCCGGGGCTACTTCCTTACTGTATGCCGGAATGTTGGGCTTGGCCTTTGTTTTCTTGCTCTTGTTACTGGTAAACAAACTCAAAACCAGGCTGTTTTTACACCTTTCCGGAAAACTCCAATGGCTGTTGGGCTCCCTGACTGGTATGGTATTGATTGCGGCATGCCTTTTCAAATTACTCCATTTACAAGGGGCCGGTGTGTTGCTGGGACTGGGCTTTTTGCTCTTTGGCCTGGGCTTTCTCCCCTTTTTCTTCTTCCGAATGTTTAAAGCAAGTCAGTCAGCAACCTAATACCTGCCTGGATTCCTCCCTTCTTAGAAAACCAGCTAAACACCTACCAAAATGAAAGCCTTCTACCTCTTATTACGGATGACCTATGGCAGGGGACTATTTGTTTCTCCCTATAAGACGCTTACCACCTACAATCACAGTGGACGAGATCGGGGCATGCGCAGCCAATTTATCGCCGTGCCGGCACTGAAATTGGCGGTGGTGGTATTTGCAAATGACGAAAACATAAATGCGGTCAATTTCTCCTACCAGATCCTGGACCTGTTTGTGCCGGAACCGGCGGAAGCCGGTCAAAAGGCAACTTTTACCCAACATTCGGCAGCGGCGTTAAAAGCCTATACCGGAACCTACCAGGAATTAAACAGTGATTTGCGCATGGCTATTTATGTGGAGAACGATACCTTGAAAGCGGTTAGCAGTAGGGGCAGTACGGGGACACCCCTCATTCCGGAAGGCCCGAATCTATTCTCCAGAATCGACAACCCGTATATTACCTACGCCTTTGGGCAAGAAGATGCGAATGATGACCTACAGGTAGATTTTGGGGGTGCCATTTTTTATTTTGAGAGGATCCAGCTATCGGATCAGCCCAATCAGCATCTGGAAGCCTATGCAGGTAGCTACTATTCCAAAGAACTAGATGTGACCTATGTGCTAAAAGTAATCGATCAGCAACTGGTTTTAACGTACCCCAATAATCGCCTGGTCCTCAAGGAGGGACAAAAGGGTGTATTTGGCGCGAATAGAAGAACGAAATACAGTTTTCATGGAAAAAATGAAGGGGAAATCATGTATTTTGAGGTGGCATCGGAGGGCACGGTGAAAAATATTCTTTTTGAAAGAGCAGCGGAATAAAACTTCACCAATAAAATGGTGACGTAAGAAATGGAAAGACCAAGGTTATAAAATCCCCTCCTATTTTCCCCAGTGAATTTTCCAAGGCATCCCTCCCTAAAAGAAAAGTTTCGCCGGCTTTTTATCTAATTTTCGGAAAAATAGGGTACCTTATAACCTTAACTACTAATCCTTTTTACCCATGAAATCGAGCATGACGTAAGCAACCCACGGAGGAATGATTATAAAGCATGCGAGATTCCATATGGCCATTTAAAAGCAAATTATAATCATATGAAACCAATTGATAAAAAAGACCTGGACCAGGAAGTTTTTGACCTGTA
>JAWLFL010000069.1:0-18856 GCA_041685605.1 Cyclobacterium sp.
AAACGCCCACCATAAAGATGAAGTAGCCAAACATTTTGTTGCCCTTTCCACGAATGGAAATGCGGTTCGGGAGTTTGGAATTGATTTGAACAATATGTTTGAGTTTTGGGATTGGGTAGGAGGGAGGTATTCCCTCTGGTCGGCGATTGGGCTTACCATTTCCTGTTCGGTAGGGTTTGATAATTTTAGAAAACTACTGGAAGGGGCACATGCCATGGATAACCATTTTTGGCAGGAACCCTTTGAGCAGAACATTCCCGTACTTCTGGCCCTGATTGGAATCTGGAACACCAATTTTTTGGGAGCAGCTTCGGAAGCCATCTTACCTTATGATCAGTACATGCACCGGTTTCCGGCCTATTTTCAGCAGGGGAATATGGAAAGTAATGGTAAATGCATCGATAGGGAGGGAAATCAAGTCAACTATTCCACCGGACCAGTCATCTGGGGAGAACCGGGCACTAATGGGCAGCATGCCTTTTATCAGTTGATCCATCAGGGCACGCAGTTGGTTCCCTGCGACTTTATTGCCCCTGCACATACGCATAACCCCTTGGGAGATCATCACCTGAAATTGATGTCAAACTTTTTTGCCCAAACGGAGGCACTCATGAATGGAAAAAGCCTGGAAGAGGTGCAGCAGGAAATGGAGAAGGAAGGGAAAGCTCCTGAAATAATCGATAAAATTGCTCCTCATCGGGTGTTTGAGGGAAACCGCCCTACCAATTCGATCCTTGTTAAGAAGATAAATCCGGCTACCCTTGGCGCATTGATCGCCATGTACGAGCACAAAATTTTTGTGCAGGGGGCAATCTGGAATATTTACAGCTTTGATCAATGGGGGGTGGAATTGGGAAAGGTTTTGGCCAAATCCATTCTGCCCGAATTGGCCTCCCCGGAAAAGGTCAGCGGACACGATGCATCTACCAACGGACTGATCAATGCGTTCAAAAATTTCAGAAAAGAGTGAGCTGGAGCCATCCGACCAGAGCTTAGGTGATTTGGTTATTGCTAATGCTCTTTTGTCGGGTAGATTTAAATCGGGTACTTCCGGTAGCAGCATTAAGCTTTTGGTGCTTGGTAGCTCTGTTTTGTACCCGTTTCCTCCACATTCGGAAAGAGCGTTCGGTTAGTTCCCGGCGCATAAGCTTGATGATATCTTTCTCCGGGAGGTTAAATTGCCGGTAGATGGCATCGAAAGGGGTCCGGTCTTCCCAAGCCATTTCGATGATCCGGTCTGTATCCTCGGCGGAAAGGTGAATGCGATGACTCATGGTTCTTAAACATTTTTTTCCGTGTATGGTTTTCGGGATATGGAAAAAATCAATGTGGTTTGGTTTAAAAGAGACCTCAGGCTTAAAGACCATGCCCCATTGAAGCATGCACTTGACGAGGGACTTCCCGTTTTGCTGGTCTATTTTGTAGAACCCTCTTTAGTACGGGCATCTCAAAGCAATATTCGCCATTGGAAATTTATCTATGAAAGTTTGACCGATCTGAATCAATCGCTGAAGCTGGTGGGGAGCAAAATCTACCTATTCCATGAGGAAGTGATTCCTGCCTTTAAGCATATACAGCAGCACTACCAATTGAATAAATTGTTTTCGCACCAGGAAACGGGGATAGCGATCACCTATCAGCGGGACAGGGAAGTGAAACGATTCTGCCAGGGGAATAAGGTCATTTGGCAGGAATGGCGACAAAATGGAGCTCAGCGAGGTAGAAAAAACCGGAAAGGTTGGTCCGCTCAGTGGGAAACGTTTATGAATCAACCCCTTGAAGATCCAGTCTGGGAAAAGAGAAATTTACTAAATCCCGATTTTCCTGAATTTTCAGGGAGGCAGACATCCTTAGACTGGATGAAGCATTCACCCGCTACCATGCAAGAAGGAGGAGAGAGTCGAGCGCATCAATACCTTACAAGTTTCCTGGAGGGCAGAGTAAAAAACTACAGCCGTTTTATCAGCAAACCGGAAGCGAGCCGGAGGAGTTGTTCCCGGTTATCCCCTTACCTGGCCTGGGGAAACCTATCGGTAAGGCAGGTCTTTCAGGCAGCAGAATCCTTGCGAAAGGCTGGCAAATATACCGGACCGATCCGGAATTTTCAATCCAGGCTTAGATGGCACTGCCATTTCATTCAAAAATTTGAAATGGAAGAAAGAATGGAATTTGAACCGATCAACCGGGGATTTCTTGACTACGGTTATGAGAAAAATCCCGAGCGGCTGGAGGCCTGGAAAATGGGAAAAACAGGTGTACCGCTGGTGGATGCCTGCATGCGTTGCCTAGTACAGACAGGCTATGTGAATTTTAGAATGAGGGCCATGTTGGTGTCTTTCCTCACGCATCATTTGAACCTCGACTGGAGAGCGGGGGCGGATCATTTGGCACAGTTATTTTTGGATTTTGAACCGGGGATCCACTATCCACAATTACAGATGCAGGCTGGCATGACGGGAATCAACCAGGTCCGGATTTACAATCCGATAAAACAGTCCGGAGATCATGATCCTGAGGGTGTTTTTATAAAAAAATGGGTGCCGGAACTGGCCTCGCTGCCCTTTCCTTATTTCCATGAACCATGGAAAACGCCTCCGATTGAGGGGCAAATGGCGGGCTTGACCCTGGGAGATACCTATCCTTTTCCGATTGTGGATCCGGAAAAGGCAGCAAGGTTGGCGAGAGAAAAAATCTGGAAGGCGCAATCCCTGCCGGAGGTAAAAAAAGAGGCCAAACGAATCTTAGCCAGACATACCTTATCCGTACGTTGGAGGTGAACTTACCAGTTATTGATGCGTGCTATTATATATTGGATATTTTCATCTGAGAGTGTTGGATAGAGCGGCAAGCTCAGGGTTTCCCGGTGGATTCTTTCCGTTACAGGTAAGGATCCAGGGTTCATGCCCTTTCGGAGCGCAAGCTGACGGTGAGGAGGGGTGGCATAATGAACGGCCGTCTCGATGCCCTGTTGGTCCAGGTAAGAAGCCAAGGGCTGTCTTTTTTTGGTCAATATTGTAAATAGATGCCAGGTATGATGAAAATCCTGGTTTTCGGGCTTTGGAAGAAGTATATCGGGATGGCTAATGTTGCTCAAATAATTATTTGCCAAAGCCATCCTTCGGATATTGTCCTGGTCCAGGTGGGGTAATTTTACCCGCAGTGCAGCCGCCTGGATTTCAGCCATTCGGTAATTGGTACCGGCATAGGTATAGCAATGCTTTCCCGTCCTGCCATAATGCCTCAGTGCCCGGATGATGGAAGCCAATTCCGGATCATTGGTGGTAACGGCTCCCGCATCTCCCAGGGCACCCAGATTTTTGGTTGGGAAAAAACTGTGGGCCGCCGCATGGCCTAAACTACCCGTTTTTCTGCCCTCGAACCGGCTTCCGACTGCCTGGGCATTGTCCTCAATCAATAGCATGCCTTGGGACTCTAATAGGGAGGCAATTTCTTTGGAATAAGCGGTTCTTCCATAGAGGTGAACCATCACCATCGCTTTGGTTTTCGAGGTGATTTTTTTTTCCAGGGCTCTGGCTGTCGGCAGGAAGGAAGGAATTTCAGGATCTACCGGCACAGGCAACAGGCCTTGATTGACAATGGCCAGGAAGGTAGCAATAAAGGTATTGGCTGGAACCAGTATTTCATCGTTTTTTTGAATGCGTCCCATCTCCAGGTAAGCCCTGAGGATCAGTTCCAGGGCATTGGTTCCATTGCTCAGGCCGATGGTATGGCTGGTTCCAATAAAAGCATTAAATTCATTTTCAAATTGCCGGATTTGTTCCCCCACCACATACTGTCCGCTACGGACCACTTCCAGGATGCGTTGGCTTAACTGAGGTTCAAAACGACCATTAAGAGCCTGCAGGTCCTGAAATTTAATACGGTTTATGGGTGTCATTCGTAAGGTTTTGCAATTGATCTGTTACATTTGAGCGGCTATCCATAGAAAGGAAAAGGATCAGGACGCGCGCCTCTATTTCGCTTAAAAATAAAAATCACACCTTTACCTGTCAGGAAGTGGACCGACTATTTTTGTTAAAGTTAACTAATAAACAGAAATCATGTTAAAGTATCTTTCAGTAATGCTGCTCTTTCTGGCGGCTTCCTGTTCCTTCAAAGGGATCACCGTTTCTAAAAACATAACCTATATGGAGGAGGGATTTTTGGGAGCATTGCCCGAAAAGCAACTCAACATCTTTGCCCCCAAAAAAGCCAGGCAGCCCCTACCGGTTCTGGTGTTTATCCATGGGGGTAGCTGGCGTTCGGGGAGCAAGGAGCGGTACGGGTTTTTCGGCAGACGCATGGCCCGGCGGGATATTGTGACGGTCATCATAGATTATCCGTTAAGTCCTGATTACCAGGTCCAGGCCATGGCACTGGCGACCGCAAAGTCCCTGGATTGGGTGGCCGGCAATATCGCAGACTATGGCGGGGATCCGGAAAGGATTGTGGTATCGGGGCATTCGGCAGGAGGTCATCTGGCGGCACTTGTAGCGGTTAGGGACATTTATTTTGACAGCTTAGCCGTAGAAAGTCCCGTGGCAGGGGCTGCCCTGATCGATGCGGCGGGATTGGATATGTACCATTACCTGGTAAATCAAAATTATGAGCCAGGGACCTCTCATTTGAAAACCTTTACAAATGACCCCGAGGTATGGAAAGAAACCTCGCCCATTTATCACCTACATGGAGACATGCCGCCCATGCTGATAATGATGGGGGGAAAGACCTATTCCAGTATTTTGGAGGGTACCGATCGGTTTATGGAGGCCTACAGGGACCATGTGCCGAATCCAAATTATAACGTTCAAAGGAACAAAAGGCATGTCCCCATGATGGTACAGTTTTTTTATACTCCCGGAAGGGCATTCCGCTGGGTAAGGGATTTTGTGAAAGAAATCGACTAAGCGTTATCCGATTGGAAATACAGCTTTGCCATTCAATTAGATGGTTTGGCAGCGGATTTTTAGACGGGAAATACCCTATTAGTGCTTTCCTGGAGGGTGTTATTACCGCTAGCGAATCAGTTTGCAGGCCGTTGAGAGTGAGAAAACACTTCAATTCTGGTTTCACCCTCCAACTGGTAAGGAGCCGCCAGTAGTTCCAGATAGCCATCGGCCGTCACCACCAAACCTGCGGCCGCCTTAAAATCAACCGTTTTTCCAGGGTAAAAAAACTTGCTGGACAATTTGCGAATTCGGGCAGGTGAATTTCCTAATATCAATTGATACAGGTCAGCGACGTGTTTTTCATCGTCAATTTTGGTCGTTCCTATCAGGTATAGCTGGTCTTTCTGGTCGGTAAACAAATTGATGTTTTGATAGGAATGCCATTCCGGATCCGACCAGGAGCTGCGGGGTTCCGAATCCGTGTTGATACTTATTTCCAGTGTAAACTCAGCGGTTCCCCGGTAAAATTCAGCTTCCGGACAGGTGTAGATATCCAGGTTCTTACTGTCCCAGTTGGCCACCAGCAGCCAGATTTTTTGCCGGTAGGCGGTCAGCCCAACGGCCCCAGCAGTTACCCGTTGGTATTCACCGGTTCGTTTCACGCTATACACAGGGCTAGACCAGGGATTGCTGGCATTTAGGTCATAAATGTGGACAACTGAAACGGTTCGTTTTTGATTGTCCTCAATTCCTACCGCCAGGCAATGGTCGTATATCTGAAAGCCCCCCGCGTGGCGAAAAGGAGCAGGCATCAGACTGTCTACCGACACGATACGCTTGCTTTTTGCGTCTGCCAGGGCCATGTAGCTGTGGGTTTCGGTGCTTCCACTTAGGTACAGCCCCGATTCCCCAAAACGCTGAATTCCCTGTAAGTGTCCGCCACTTGGATCAAAGGAACGCTGGTAATCGAGAAAATAGGTTCGGGTCGGTCGGGTGTCCAGATTCAGGAAGAGCTGCGCAAAATCCGGTACCAGCTGATGGTCTGTGGATTGAGCCTCCAGGGAGACTGGAAATGCAAGGAATAGCGGAACAAAAACAGCACAAACAAATTTCATTTCCTCTGGTTTATTGGAAGCTGTAAAGGTAGCGCATGGCGGGAAATAGACAAGGAAATGCTTTGTTTTTGACCGGGTTTATGACAGCCTATTCGCTGCTTTCCGGTCTCGATCGAGAAGCTCAAAGGGTGGAATAATTCGACAATGGATGCCCTCTGTAGATCCAAAGCGGGCACTTCCTACGTAGCTTATAAAACAACAGAAATTCATGGGGCGCATGTACCCGAAAACAAACATCAACTCGTATGAAAAAGACAGTAGAATTTAAACATGGGAAACTGGCAATTGACCGGAGACAGTTTCTGGAGAAGTCGGGAATGGCCTCCTGCATGGCCCTTTTTGGGGTGGGTTTTTTTACCGGATGTACGGAAGAGGAAGACCCGATGCCCGACCCCGATGGTGACGGCGATGATAGTGGTAGCAACGGTATACAAGTGACGCAGCAATCCGTGCAAATCGATTTGGAACGGAATGAAGCCCTGGCCAGTTCCGGAGGCTGGCTGCTGATTACTCAGGCTCGGGTCCTGGTCGTCAACGTAAACGGGCAGTTCAATGCACTTACATCGGTTTGTACCCACTCCCAATGCGATCGAAATTGGTCCTATGGCAACGAGGTGTTTACCTGCTCCTGCCACGGTTCCCGCTTCGATACAAGCGGACAGGTAGTCAACGGGCCAGCTTCCAGTCCGCTGAGGTCGTATTCGGTCAGCAAAGATGGGGAAAACCTGACCATTAGCCTGTCATGAGCGGGAAGCTGATATCCTTTCTTTTCCTGGTTTGCCTGCAGCTTACGAACGGGGCCAATGCGCAGCGGTACCAGACTGAAGACGGAGAGGTGGTTTTTTTGTCGACTGCCGCACTCAATGAGTTTACCGGTGAGTCCAGCCAGCTAAACGGACTACTGGATATGGATAGCGGGTTGATTGATTTTTACATTGACCTGAATACGTTGGACACGGGCATCGGTCTTCGGGATCGACACATGCGTGACAATTACCTGGAAACAAAACGGTTTCCCTTTGCGGAATTTTCCGGAAGCCTGGAAAAACCCGGCCCGCTGGAATTTAACCAGCCAATAGAAGTGGAGGCCCGGGGTACCTTCACAATCCACGGAAAGGAGAAAGCAATGGAAATCACGGGGACCCTAACCCGGCTTTCCCCCTCGGAGATCCAGTTGGAAACCGGGTTTCAAGTAAAACTGGGGGATTTTGATATCGAAATCCCGAAACTGATGTTTTACGAATTATCGGAAACCCAAGCGGTAACCATCAACGCAATTTTAATAAAAGCTGATTTATGAATCGATCGCTCACTTACCTAAACCTAACCCTGTTGCTGCTGTTCGTACAGGGAGTTTCCGTGGCTCAACTTGAACGAAAACTGGCCAATGCCGATCGCCCCACGGAGTTGACCTTCCATGCGCCCCGGCACATCAACTTGCTAACGGTGGAGCCGCTGGATAAGAAAGTCCTGCATTTTGCCATCATGCATACCTTTGGGCCGCTATCGGGAGGACTTCGAAACCTTTACGGGCTGGATAATGGAGCCAATATCCAATTTAGCTTTGAATACGCGTTTGACGAGCGTTTTTCGTTGGGAGCCTCCCGATCGGGAAGAGATAAATTCTACAACCTCTATGGCCGGTATCATCTGGTGAAGCAAACTGATAGCGGCAGTGTTCCGTTTTCCATTTCATTAATGGGAGCCGCAGGAGTCAATACAGCTGACTACAATTTTCTACAGGAAGCTGCGCCGAATGTTAGCGAACGCAGTAGTTTTGCCGGTCAATTGATGCTGGCGAGGAAGTTTTCGGAAAAACTCAGTTTTCAACTCAGCCCCATGATGGTCTATTTTACTGACCCCTTGCCAGTCTTTCTGATCGAGGGTGAGCAACAGCTGTACCTGGCACTGGGCTTTTCGGGGAAATACAAAATTACCGGTAAGTCCTCCCTGACCTTGCAATGGATACCCAATTTAAATAATGGATTACGAAACAATGTAGGGGTTGGCATCGATGTGGAAGCGGGAGGACATGTCTTTCAAATGTATTTTGTCACCTCCCCGGCACTGAACGAACAATACCTGCTGGCCGGAGGAAACGGTGTACCCGGAGAAGAATTTCGTCTGGGATTCAATGTAAACCGCATCTTTGCTACCGGACAAAACTAGTCCTGAATTTTGCTTTTTTGTAAAAGGTCATTTGAGGTTTATTGGATAATCATAAAATAGATGGGAAAGCCAATGGTGATATTTATCGGGAAGGTTACTGCCAGGGCCATAGGCAGAAAGATGCCAGGGTTCGCTTTGGGAACCGCCATTTTCATCGCGGCTGGCACCGCTATATAAGAGGCCGAGGCAGCCAGAATCGCCAGCATAAACCGATCCCCGGGTTCGGGACTAACCCATTCGCTGAGGAACGCTACCAGCGAACCATTTAGAATTGGGATTATCACGGCGAAGGTGCTCGTAAACCACCCCGATTGAAGAAAATCCTTCAGTTTTTTGCCACTGGTGATTCCCATATCGAGCAAAAAGATCGCCAAAAAACCTTTGAAAATGTCGGTGGTAAAGGGTTTGATCCCTTCGGCTTCCTGTTCATTGGCAAGAAATCCAATGACCAGGCTTCCTAAAATCAAAAAGACGCTGCCATTGGTGATGGAGTGTTTTAGCAAATTTCCAAGACTGGCTTGTTTTCCATGTCCATTTCCAAACCAACGGATCAGCAGTACCCCCAGAATGATAGCAGGTGCTTCCATCAGTGCCATGATGGCCACCATGTGCCCGCTGAAATCAAGTGTTTGCATTTCCAGAAAACTAGCGGCTGTTACAAAGGTAACAGCACTAACCGAGCCGTAAGCGGCCGCGATGGCTCCGGCATTTTCCACTCCCATGCGTTTTTTCAGAATAAAAAATGTGTACAGCGGTATGATACAGGCCGTAGCCATTCCAAAAAGGATGGCCCATACGATTCCCATCTCAAATTGACTATGCGCCAGTTCCTGGCCTCCCTTAAAACCTATAGCGAATAAGAGGTAAAGAGATATAAATTTCGAAGAGTTTTCGGGTATTTTCAAATCACTTTTGAGCCTTACAGCGAGAATCCCAAGGAAAAAAAACAACAAGGCAGGGTTGGTCAGGCTTTGCAGAAGCAATTGTACGTTCATAGTTTCGAAGTAGGATGGTGGTGACGATAAATTTTAGACAGCGGAGTAGACGGTGTTACTCCTTGCCGGTACAGCCGGGTTGATACATTCCGTGTGCTGGGTGGAGGGGTCGAAAAGGAGTCCGTTGATATGTATGCCCTCTTCCCAAATTACCCCTTGTAATAGGGGATGGTGGGCTATTTGACGGCTGAGCCCCTCGATATGGATCAGTGCCAGCTGCCTCACTTTTTCTTTTTCTGATTCGAAGCGATTGATCTGGTAGTAATGGTCAATATAGAGGTCAAACAATTGCTTTTCTGAAAACGTGGTCAGGGTTTTCGAATGGTTGATTACCTTGCTTTTTAGGGGGCAGTTCAGGTCGTGAACGATGGTAATCTGGTCTACTGCCTCACAATTCAAGAAATCCACCAACTTTTCAATAAACGGCAATTCATCAAACCGGAATACAGACCCCAGTGCGGTAAGGAAAAAATGATGGATTCCGTATTTTCTTTGGATAAAGTGTTCAGATATACCGAGCGGACAAACTAAGTAAAGGTTGTTTTGCATGAGACAGCTATTTTTGTTTCCTGCAAACCTAAAAACGAATTATTATTAATAAAAATTTATATTTATTATAAAAAACATAAAAATAATTTATGTTAACCTAATTAGGTGGCCTAAAGCAACTTATGGGGATGCGATTGCCTCAATATTTGAGGTACCAATCAAAATTCTTTTGGATCAGGGTAGTGGATTCTCGTTTAATGTAAGAAATGAATGCCTGAGCGACAGGGCTGTGTTTTTTTCCTTTTACCCATACTAATTGCCACATAGTAGCCATGGGTAGGCCTGTTACAGGGAATATTTTGATGTCCCCGTTATTGAGCTCGTTTTTTAGTCCGATGAGTGGCATAATGGAAAAACCCAGCCCTGCGATGACGGCCTGTTTTACCGCTTCATTGGAGGTCAGTTCCAGTTTTTTGGCGATCGCCCAATGATTTTGTTCTACGAATGACTCCATCATCTGCCGGGTACCGGAGCCTTTTTCCCGGTAGATCCAGTTTAATTCGTCAAATTGTGCTTCCAGGGAGCGGCTTTCATCGAACGAGGACCGGGAATTACCTACCATGTAGAGCTTATTTGGGAGCAAGTCTATGTGCTCCAGGTTCAATTTTTGCGGTAAAATAGAAACCATGGAAAAATCAACCTCGTTGTCCTCCAGGCTTTCGACCACGCGTTGTTTATTAGTAACGTCCATAAGTAATTCCACCCCTGGATTTCTTCTCAAAAATTCAGAAAGGAAATAAGGCATCACGTATTTGGCGGTGGAGACAATGGTGATTTTCAGTCTCCCTGCCAGTTGTCCTTTGTACTGCAGGGATTTCTGATTGATGCCATTGACCTGATTAATGATCTCGGCAGCCGCTTCTGCGATTTCTTTTCCAAATTCGGTAATGTATATTTTCCTTCCCACTACTTCGGTCAGCGGAATATCGAACTGCGCCTGAAAGTTTTTTAATTGAATGGAGACGGCCGGTTGCGTGAGGTGCAATTGCTCCGACGCTTTTGTAACGCTTTGGGTTTGCGCTACTTTTAAAAATACCTGAAGTTGATTTAATGTATAATGCATTGCTTATAAATTCCACTTCAAATATAGGCATCTATTTATTTTTTCGGAGCCCAGATGAAAAAAAATACCCCCTCAAAAACGCTATCAAAGTAAAGCCTGGAAAGGTATAGAAAGTTTTAAAAACGCCCTTTTAGAGTAAATCCTGATCAGATCGATGATCGGGCTACACCGAGATTAGCTTAAAATGACATTGGCTGTTTTGATTTTGCTGGTGCGCGATTTTCATTTTCAGGTGATAAAAGGCCTCCAGGAGCTGGGCACTATCGTAGGCTCCCGCGTCAATGGCTTTAAAACCGGCTAATTCGATCCATTTTTTCACCTTGGCTTTGTTTTCATTGTTTTCCCCACAATAGTAGGTTTCCTGTATTACTCCCAGCGGATCTGAATTTGGATAGTCCATGCCCAGGTTATTAAAGGCTTTATATAGGTTTTTATCTCCCAACTTCTCCTGAATGAGGGAGCTGTTTCGGGCGTTTCCTTCAATATACGAACTGTTGGTGCAATCGATGATGATGGTGTCGGGATTGTTTTCCTGAAGCAGCGAGTCGCAAACCGACGGCAGGCATTCGTTTTCGCAACATATAAAAACAATGTCCGCTTTTGCGATAGCCTCTGAATAGGGGAGTACTTTATCCAGTAATTTATTGTAAATTTTCCATTCGATGTCCTTGATTTCAAAATTTGTTTTAACCCCGAAAATTACTTCAATCCCCCTGTTCATATACCGGTTTCCCAGGCTTCTTGCCAGCTTGCTTTCTCCTAAAATTGCGATATTCATCATCTCAAAATTGATTTGTTTTCTTACCCACGTTCACTTCTTTCAGTAGATTTGTAGAAGAAATGTAGTAAAAAAATCGGCAGGTATAAAATAATATAATGATTAAATTGTATTTATAAAATAAATTACAATAATCAAGGGTTGTAAATCAGTTTAGGCTACATAAAATTTTAGCTGGATTTAAAGCCTTTCAAAAGATTCAGGGAAAATCAGGGATTTCAATCTTGTACTTCCGCTAACCGGCTTCCCAAAAGGGCGGCCATAAGCAGTAGGGCCGAAAAAATCCAAAGCATGGGCTGAATACCAAAAATACCTGCCAAGGTTCCAATACCTGCTCCGATTAAGGTGAACATGCCAATGGCGGTATTGGAAAGGGATACGTAGGAAGGCCTGTCCTTTTCCGGGGCAAAATCTACCAGGTACGTTTTTCTGCTTAACCGGGCACCTCCATGAGCCATGACCTGTATCAGAAATAGAACCGCAAACGTGTAGCGATTCTGAAGGAAGGCGGGCCAAAGTGGAAACAAGGCCATCAGCGCAATGTTAACCATTCCCAATAGTGCGATGGCAATCATGAGTTTCTTGCTGGACCGATCGGCAAATCTCCCCCAGAAGGGGCTGCTGATGACGCTGCCAATTCCCGCAGCCAGCACCATCATCCCCAGATTACTTACTTCTTCCCCAATTTCGGCTCTCCCCAGCAGCACAAAAAACGGCTGGGCCAGGGGAATGGCCATCAACAAGCCCCGGGTAAAAATGAACATCCGTAAGTTTCGGTCTTCTTGCCAAAAGATCCAGGCCTTTTTAATTTCCTGAATGGGTGTCCTGCCGCCGGAGGTTGCCCCGGGCTCCTCGTGGATAAGACTGAATAGAAATCCGGACAATACCCAAAGGACTGCTCCGGAAAGTACCAGCATAAACAGGAATTCCCGATCGCTATTTTTAAAAAAATCGGCAAGAATTAAGCCACCAACCATGAGCGTCAGAATGCCGCCCGAGGTCGCCCGCATGGCGAGCAGTTGCCCCCTTTTTCCTTTCGGAGTGGTCTTGGCCGTAACGTCTTTAAAACTGATGCTGGCCACCCCACTGCTAATGCTAAACAAGGCCAGGCAGGCCAGCAACAGCCAGCCACCTAAAACCCCATCCAGATTCCAGACCACAAAGGCCATGGCCAATAATGCCAATGCCTGAATCCAGGCAGGGATGACCCATAACCATTTTCTTATGGTAAAGGACCGGATTTTTGCGGATACGATTAATTGCGGTAATAGGGATCCGGCATCCTTGATGGGAACCAGGGCTCCCGAAAAAGCTGCAGGGACACCCATAGCCGCCAACACCCAGGGGAGGGTGGTACCGGGACTAACCAGTTGTCCTGCCAATTTGGACAAGGCACCACTGCATACATTTTTGAAAAAATTAGAAGGTGTTTCCCGGCAGGCTTCCTCAGAAATATTGGCACAAGCCCGTACTTCGCCCTCGTCTGTGATCCATTCGTATACGCGCTCGCTTATTTTCATCTTTGATTTGAAAATACACCAGTCACAAAAGTAAAAATTCCCTCGAATATTTCCGTTCTTGGATTAATGTTTGCTTCATACCTAATAGGTTTTTAACAGAAATAAATGCTATTATGGAAAATTTTAAAGTAAAAATTTTAGATAAAAAACAAGTTACGCACGATACCTTCGCTTTTCAGACGGAGAAGCCCAAGGGATATTCCTTTGAACCTGGACAGGCTACGGAAGTGAGTCTGCTTAAGGAGGATTGGGCCGAAGAGAAGCGACCGTTTACGTTTACAAGCCTGCCATCCGACCCAAATCTGGAATTTACCATCAAGACCTATACGGATCACGAGGGAGTGACCAAGCGGCTGCGAGAGGCCGTTCCGGGTGACAGCCTGGAGATTGGCGATGCCTGGGGTGCGATCTCCTATAAGGGGGAAGGGGTATTCATTGCCGGAGGAGCCGGAGTCACTCCGTTTATCTCCATTTTTCGAGACTTGCGTCAAAAAAATCAAATCGGTAATAACGAACTGATATTTGCCAACAAGACCAATGACGACATCATTCTTTTTGAGGAATTAAAAACCATTTTGGGTCACAAATTCCATAATATCATCGAAAAACAAGCGGATACGGCCTATGACCAGGGAAGGATCAATAAGGCTTATTTAGAAAAGAAAATCAGGAATTTTGAAAATCGTCATTTTTACCTTTGTGGGCCGGAAGGGTTTATGAAAGCCGTTGAAAAAGCACTGGGAGAGCTGGGCGTGAAACCCGATTCCCTGGTGTTTGAGGAGTAAGTAGCAGCTATTAAATTAATTGATTTTCGGGTGTTTACGAAAACAAACCCCTCCCGACGCTGGTCGGGACAGGCACTTCACCCTCCGCCGCGGCGGAGGGATTTTGTAGGCGTTTGGGTTTACCGTATTTGATAACCTAGACTTCCCTTTGCCCAATCACATTGACTCGTCCTGAAAAAATTTTACAGGTTTAAATTTTATTTATTGTTAGCTCTACCGGAAATTTACAGAAATCAACCACCCCCCAGCCCCCTCTTGTTTTCAGGAGGGGGAGAATAGGATTGTAAAAGCAATAATTTAATATAATTAGCTAATCTTTAGTAACTTGAAATTGTTAAGCAAAAAATCCGCAATTCCATAATATGGAAACAATTACGACAGTAATGGGACAGCTAAACAATAAAAAAGTGCTTAAAGAAGTCCGGGAAACCTTGCGGAATAGTCCTACCCCAGCCGAATCTGACCTTTGGCAACAGTTAAAGGGCAAGAAACTTATGGGAAAGAAATTCAGGCGGCAGCACAGTTTCGGAGATTTTATCTTGGACTTTTATTTTCCGGAAGCGAGACTGGCGATCGAGCTGGACGGTGCGCCTCATTACACCGAGGAAGGGTGGTAGGCTGACCGGGAAAGGGATGCAATTTTAGAATCCTATGGGATTAAAGTGCTGCGTTTTTTGTATGGGGAGATGGAGAAAGATCCCTACAAGATTTTGAAGGTAATTGAAACATTTTTAGAAAAGTGAATGCATCCTGTTTGTGACCCAGCCCCCCGCCTGTTTCCAGGAGGGGGAGACAGGGGGTGGTAAAACGCGGAACAGAATACCTTCCGCTTATTTTCAAGCAAAATTGATCGACAGTAAAGGGGTTTTAAAAGATGAAAAATTTAGTAATGTCAAACAATTTCAGGACGAGTCAAAATGCGTATACATGGTATGACTCGTCCTGAAAAAATCCCTCCCGACTCTGGTCGGGACAGGCGCTGCCCTCCACCGCGGAGGGAATTGTGTACGTTTGGATTTACGGAATTCAAAAGCCTAACGATCCTTCAACCCGATTAAACTACTCCATTTCCGCAGCTGTATAAACGGGATAAGTACGAAAAAATCCCCCTTGCCCCCTTGATAAGGGGGAATTTTAACCGTTCGGCATTACGGATCTTCAAAAGCCCTGACCTCCCTTTGCCCGATTACATTACTCCGTTTCAGCAACAAATCACCTTTTCAGCAACTACCCTATTTTCAATCAGGCCAATGCGGCAATAACCTTTGCCAGTCTTTCTTTTACTTCCCGGGCCAGGGGCTTGATTTCATCCTTGCCTACTGGGACCATAGCCGCTTCCGGGTCGATGGCCGACACTTCAAACTTGCCATCTGGAAGTTGGCGGATGCTCACATTGCAGGGCAACATGGCGGTCATGTTGGGGTCGATGCTCAGAACCTTGTCGGCAAAACCAGGGTTGCAGGCACCCAGGATCAGCATCGGAGGATAGGCTTTGTCCAGTTTCTTTTTCATCGTTGCCTGAATATCTATTTCAGTCAACACCCCAAAGCCCTCTTCCTTCAGTGCGGCGGTTACTTTCTCTTTTACGATATCGATGGAAGCGGCTTCCAGTATTTGATCCATGTGGTAACTCATAGTCTACGTTTTTTTGGTTGAAATTTAAGTTAAAGCTACGCTAATTTCGTACCACTTCTTGTGACCTGGGTCACAGGCTATCTATAAACAGCTGGTCGCAGTAAAATAAGCATGCTGGCTTAGGTGATCATGCCCATAATGGCAATGAAATGCAACACCGTCCCTGCCAATACAAACAGGTGCCAGATCGCATGCGCATAAAGCATTTTTTTGTTGGTATAAAAAATTACGCCGATGGTATAGGCCAATCCTCCCGCCGCAATGAGCAGAATGGTCTCCAGTTGGAGTTGGGCTACCAGGGGGCGGATGAAAAAGACGGCCAGCCAGCCCATGCTCAGGTAGAGGATAAGTGAAAGTTTTGAAAATCGATGGGTATAAAAAATTTTAAAAACCAATCCGATCAGGGTAAGTCCCCAGACGACACCAACATATACCCATCCCGAATTTCCTCCGAGGCCAATCAATAAAAAAGGCGTGTAGGTTCCGGCAATCAAAAAATAGATGCTGATGTGATCGAAGGTGCGCAATAAGGATTTGACTGGTCCTTCGGGAAAAGCATGGTAAAGGGTGGAAAAGGTGTACATCAGGAGGATGGTGGCCCCGAAAATACTGCAGCTGACCACGTGGATCAGGGTTCCGTTCAAAACCGAAAAAACGACCAACAAGGCGATGGCCACGATACTGAACAGAATTCCAAAAAGATGGGTTATGCTATTGGCAAATTCCTCTTTCAGATGTTGGTTGCTTTCATCGGGCCCGGGCATGGAGGTCTGACATTTGGTGTGGTTACAAATATCGGGTAGAAAATCAAGGGTAACCAGCGATTGCTTCGGAATTTATGAGAGGGAAGCTGAAAGCACCTTCCGTGGATACCCCGGCCTTAAAAAAAGGAAAAGGCACCGATTCTCATCGGGGCCTTTCGTAAAAATGTTGCAAGGAGTAATAAAAAAAATTGTCGCTGTATTACTTTTCCAAAAGTAGGGGTAATAAATTTTTAACCGGGAGAAGGTCGGTTAAGGATTCATTATAAAAATCGTTACCAATTAATAATATAATAACATCATTCATGACCAACCGGCAGCCCTGGTTTTATGTCAGGTATATTTTGTACTTTTGCAGGAATTTATGAAAGCAAGAACCTTAAAAAAAGATAAAGTCAATATCATCACCATGGGCTGTTCCAAAAACCTGGTGGACTCTGAAGTGCTGTTGAGCCAACTGAAGGGAAATGGTATTGATGCCCGGCATGAATCCAATGCCCGGGACAATAACATCGTCATCATCAATACCTGCGGCTTTATCGACAACGCCAAGCAGGAATCGGTCAATACCATTCTGGAGTATGCTGCTGCCAAGGACAAGGGATTGGTGGACAAGGTCTATGTGACCGGTTGCCTGTCCCAACGGTACAAAGATGACCTGGAAGCAGAGATCCCGCAGGTAGATGCTTTTTTCGGTACCCGGGAGTTGCCAGCTTTATTGAAAAAGTTTAAAGCAGATTACAAGCATGAACTGGTAGGGGAACGGTTACTGAGCCATTCGGCGCACTATGCCTATATGAAGATTTCCGAAGGCTGCGACCGGCCCTGTTCCTTCTGCGCCATTCCGCTGATGCGGGGAGGCCATGTATCCCGGCCCATTGAGGAATTGGTAAAGGAGGCACAGCACAAGGCCGCAAACGGCACCCGGGAGCTCTTGCTGATTGCTCAGGATTCTACCTATTATGGTTTGGACTTGTACAAAAAACGCCGCCTGGCGGATTTGTTGGAAGCACTTTCCGAGGTGCAGGGAATCGAATGGATCCGACTGCATTATGCCTATCCCACGGGATTTCCGCTGGATATACTTGAGGTGATGGCGGCGAAAGAAAATATCTGTAATTACCTGGACATCCCTTTGCAGCACGGCTCTACTTCGGTACTAAAAGCCATGAGAAGGGGCACCACTCGGGAAAAACAGGAAGCCCTGATCCACCAAATCCGGGAACGCATACCCGGTATCGCCATCCGAACCACCCTGATCACCGGGCATCCCGGAGAAGGGGAGGAGGAATTCGAAGAAATGATGGAATTCGTGCAGCGCATGCGCTTTGAGCGATTGGGGGTATTTACCTATTCCCATGAAGAGGATACCCATGCGCATAGCCTGGAAGATCATGTGCCGGAAGAAGTAAAACAGGAGCGGGCCAATCGATTGATGGAAGTGCAGGAACAGATCTCCTTCGAGCTCAATCAGGAAAAGATTGGAAAGACCTTCAAGGTATTGATTGATAAAAAGGAGGGAGGCCATTTTGTAGGGCGTTCGGCTTACGATTCGGTGGAGGTGGATAATGAGGTGTTGATAGATGCGGCTAGTGGCTATTGCCGCATTGGTGATTTTGTTACGGCAAAAATAGTAGACGCTACCGAATTTGATTTGTATGCGGAGGTGATCCCAGCCAAGGCGAACTAAATTAATTTTCGATAAAAAATATACCTATGCAGTTAGTAGAAGTCCGCACCAAAACCCATCAAAAGGAGTTTATGGAAATGGCCGTCCGGCTTTACCGGGAGGAAAAAAACTGGATCCGGCCGCTGGACAAGGACATAGAGGACTTGTTTCATCCCGAGACGAATAAATTGTATAAGAGTGGCGGAAAGGCCATCCGCTGGCTGCTGCTGGATGATCAGGGACAAACCATTGGCCGCAATGCGGCCTTTATCAACCCCAAATGGAAAGAAAAGCAGCCTACCGGGGGCATGGGTTTTTTTGAGTGTATTCAAGATAAAGAGGCAGCCTTTTTGCTTTTTGACGCGGCCAGGGATTGGTTACAGAAGCAGGGGATGGAGGCCATGGATGGCCCGGTCAATTTTGGCGAGCGGGACAAGTGGTGGGGCTTGCTGGTGGAGGGTTTTTCTCCGCCGAATTACAATATGTACTGGCATTTTCCTTATTACCGCTCCTTTTTCGAGGAATACGGCTTTCAGGTCTATTTCCGGCAGTTTACCTACATGCGCAAGGTGCGGGGGGTGGTGATGGATCCCAAGATAGAAGCCCGGGCCAAAATCATCCGCGAAGACAAAAACATCACCTTTCGCTACCTAAAGGGGAAGGAGCTCTGGGACAAATTTCCGGAGTATTTTATGAAGGTTTATAATAAGGCCTGGGCGGGCCATATGGGAAAGACCATTTCCGAGCGGGAAGCCCGGCTGATCCTGAAAAGCATGAAGCCCATCGTGGATCCGTACCTGGTCTATTTTGGCTTTTACAAGGAGGAGCCCATTTCCTTTTTTGTGAGCATTCCGGAAATCAATCAGGTCTTCAAGTACGTCAACGGAAAGCTGGACCTGATGGGAAAACTGAAATTTCTCTGGCACAA
>JAWLFL010000293.1:0-4595 GCA_041685605.1 Cyclobacterium sp.
TAGGATAAGTAAAATACAAACACAACACCCGTACATCACTACAAATGAAAACATCATGGAAAATCAGCTCTTAAACGCTATAAAGGCACTTGAACCACTTAAAATTTTCGAAATTAGATGCCGTAGGGCCAAGTTGGGTTAAAATGAAATAATGAAAAACCTCAGGTATCCGGACCCCATTGAAAATTAACATTCCAAGGAAATCAATCCGGAGAATCCAGGGTCAACGAGTTGAATAGCCGATAAATACATTCGAGTCAAACATAAATTTTAAGCGATGGCAGTAAAAAACCCAAACACCTCCTAAGAATCCGATGAGAAATCCGGATGGTTGCAGGGTGAAAATTCCTGATATCAGTCAGATAAAATGCCTGATTAACAAGACCCTGCATTCAATTATTATAAACCTAACAGACAAAATTATGCTAGTAAAATTACTAAAGAAGGGCCCAATGCTGGCCCGGTATTTCATTTATGGCCTGGCAATCCAGTTGCTACTATTCCAGGAGGTAGTAGCATTCGGGGTCAACGAAAAAGACAAAAGCGATGCACTTCAAACGAAAACTGCCGGTAATCTAGTTGCAGCTGTTTTGGTAGAAGGAAAAGTAGTGGATGAGGAAGGGAATCCTATTCCGGGAGCAGCTATCCTCGTAAAAGGCACCACTTCGGGTACCTCGACTGATATCGATGGAAACTTTTCACTTGAAGTATCGGAAGATGCGGTTATTGTGGTTTCTTTTTTGGGATTTATCACCCAGGAAATCGAAGTGGGAAACCGGACTGATTTTGAAATCACGCTCGTTGAAGACGTTGCTCAAATGGATGAGGTGGTAGTGGTTGGTTTTGGTACCCAAAAGAAGTCGCACCTTACTGCAGCCGTGGAGCAAATAGGCAGCGACTTGATCGAAAACAGGCCTATTAACAGGTTATCAGAAGCACTTCAAGGGGCTGTTGCCGGTTTGTATGTGACCCCGGTTAATGGTGGACCTGCGCAGGAGTCAAATTTCAACATTCGCGGGTATACGGGATTTGGCCAGAAAGGCGGACCTCTTGTTTTAGTGGACGGAATCGAGCGTACCATGAGCGATGTAAATCCAAATGATGTAGAATCGGTTACGGTATTGAAAGATGCTGCTGCGTCTGCCATTTATGGTTCAAGAGCTCCTTCCGGAGTAATTCTTATTACCACTAAATCAGGCTCAAAAGGTGAAAAAATACAAGTCAATTACAGCGGTAATTACAGTATAGGATCACCCATAGGAATGCCCCAATGGGCCAATTCCTGGGAATATGCCGAAAAAATAAATGAGCAATACAGAAACTCATTACAAGCGCCTATTTATACGGAAGAGGCCATCCAAAGAATGAGGGATCATGGTGCCGGTTTAATCCCCAATAACATCGTAACCGAAAACGGCACCTATGGTGCACACTGGGACATGAATGGCAACAGTGACTGGTTTGATATCATGTATAAAAGTGTGGTGCCAAGTCAACAACACAATGCCAGCGTCTCAGGAGGAAGCAACAATACGGGGTATTACGTAGGTCTTGGTTACAATGAATCAATGGGGCTTATTAAAGGTTCCGATGACAGACTGAATCGGTACAATGCCCTTTTAAAAGTGAATTCAGATGTCACGGATTGGCTCAGCCTCCGGATGAGCATGAATTATGTACGAACAGATGAAAAAGCACCCAATTACCGGGGAGGAGGACCAAATTACGGTGACATTTGGCAGAATGCATCCGCATCACTTCCCAATTGGAATGATTTAAATCCGAATGGGAGTCCCTCTTTTTTAAGTAGTGGTCCCTCATTGCGTGGGGAAGGCGGAACCCAAACCAATCAGAGAAACGAAACGACCTTGACCGGGGGTTTTACATTAAAGCCATTTGAAGGGCTTGACATCCGGGGAAATTATACCTGGAGAAACCTTACCTCTCATCTTGAGCGCAACACTTTTGTGATTTTAGTGGAAGAAGCCGATGGAAGCATCCGAAATTCGGCAAGATCTGCACAACAGAGTAGTGTGATCCGGCAGATGAATTTCACGAATTATCACACGGCAGACATTGTTGCCGATTACAACAGACAATTTGGAAAGCATTCTGTCAATGCCTTGGTTGGTTATCAGGAAGAGTACAATAATTTTTCTCGTTTAACCGGGGTTGGTAGAGATTTGTATACCAATTCGGTACCCAGTATAAGTACCACCTTTAATCCCAACCCAACTGTAAATGATATGTTAACCCATTGGGCGACACAGGGTGTTTTTGGCAGGATGGCATACAACTATGCGGAGAAATATTTTATCGAATTTAATGGCCGCTATGATGCCCATTCAAAATTTCCGGCAGCGATCAGGTGGTCCTTTTTTCCCTCCATTTCGGGGGCCTGGAATATAGCTGAAGAGAATTTCTGGTCTGTCAATAAAGTGGATGCCTTCAAAATAAGAGCCGCCTATACTTCTTCCGGCGACCCTGGATCTGGCAATTACCTGTACCTTCCAACCATGGGTACCGGTATAGGAAATGGGGATGTATTGCTTGGCGGGGTAAAACCAAACATGGTCTTTATGCCACCATTGGTCAGTTCCGATTTGACTTGGTCTTCCCCGCAAACGCTTGGCTTTGGTCTTGATGTAGTGGCCATCGAAAACAGGCTCGAGTTGACCTATGATTGGTACCAGCGTACCATTTACAATCAACCCGGCCCTGCTAAAATTTTACCAGAAACCATTGGAACCAGTTTGCCAAGTATCAATAACGCCGTTAGTGAGACCAGAGGTTGGGAATTTTCAATGAAATGGAGAAATACGGGCCGGTTAGCTGGCAGACCAATTAATTATTCTGCAAGATTCAATATCGCCGATTACATAGGTTATGTCGTTGAGTATGACGAAAATACTACTGGTCAAAGAAATGGCACCTGGACACCCGGAGAGATCTTTGGTCAGATATGGATGTATGAATCGAATGGGGTTGCCCAAAATGTAGGCGATGTGGAAGCAAACGTCCCTCAGGGAGGCGGTTGGTATTACCCGGGAGATCTAATGATGAAAGATTTAAATGGGGATGGACAGATCAATGCTGGAGAAGGAGGCCGCTGGTATGCCAGGGGTGACCAGGTCATGGCCGGATACAACTATGGGCGGTACCGGTATGGGATGAATTTGCAGGCCAACTGGAATGGCATTGACCTTTCAGTAACCTTTACAGGGGTCCCCAAATGGATTACCTATACCAATAATTTCCACGTCATTCCGGCAGGAGTAAATATCTGGAATTCAAAATGGTTTACCAACCACCGAGAACTAGGCACCTGGACGCCCGAAACACCGGACAATTACTTTCCAAGGCATTCCTTTAAAACCTATGGAGCAAATGACCAGTACGTGGAAAACCTTGCCCATTTACGTGTTCAAAATTTACGCTTGGGATACAACCTGCCGAAATCGCTATTGGACAGGGCGAAATTGAGAAAAGTGTACATCTACACCAGTGCTGAAAACCTGGGGATGATCTATTATAAGTCAAATTTCCGATACGAACCTGAAATTATGTCCAGATACGGTGGAAATGGTTATCCTCCACAGCGTCAAATCTCTTTTGGTGTAAACATAGGTATTTAATATAAAAAAATTAACTATGAAATTTAATCTGAAATATATAAGGACGTTGCTAATCCTATTTACAATGTCATTTTATAGCTGCGTAGAGGATTTTCTGGAAAGATATCCCTTAGATGCCATGACCGATGCGACCTACTTTACCTCTGCAAATGATCTAAAAGTAATGGCAAATGGCTTTTACAGGCTTTTACCAAGATATCATTTTCAAGGACGAGGCAATGGTGCTCAAAATAATTTCTTAGATGCCAATACCGACATACAGGTAGGGACCGGTCCTTCCGGCTTTTTATTTCAAAGAGGAGCCTCCGGGCAGGCCCCGGCAACAGATGGTAGCTGGAACAGTAATTTCAACTGGATTAGACAAATTAATTATTTTATAAATAATGCAAGGCGCGTTGATGTGAGTGTTGAAGCCAATCAATATACAGGAGAAGCCTATTTTTTCAGGGCCTGGGTCTATTTGAACATGTTGGAGCGGTATGGAGATGTTCCCATTTACACAGAAGTACTGGATACAGATAGCGAAAAGTTATATAAGGAACGAGACTCCAGATACGAGGTAGCGAAATTTATCATTCAGGATCTGGACTCTGCGATTGTTAACCTGGGTTGGAAAAATTCAACTTTCGCAACCTCCGGGCGGGTAACAAAGGAAGCTGCCCTGGTAATGAAAGCCCGGACAGCTTTATTTGAAGGAACCTGGGAGCGTTACCACGGATCTAAGAACACTCCCTTTGCCGTCGAAGGCGAGGATGGTAGTGAATTTCTGCAAATGGTAGAACCTACCATACAACAATTGATTGATCATCAGGGCAGCAATTTATTTACCAACGGAGGTCCCTTTAATGAGGCCTATAATCAACTGTTTTCCCAGCAGGATGCCTCATCATCTGCGGGCGTGTTTCTATACCGCATCTACGATGTGAATGAAATTGTGGGACATAATTTCTACGATTTGGT
>JAWLFL010000294.1:0-4577 GCA_041685605.1 Cyclobacterium sp.
ACTTCCTTTGCTGGATTCACTCATTACCTCCAAGACCAGGATTAAATTACTGGTTAAATTTTTCTCGAACGCCGGCAACCGGGGTTATCTCAGAGGGCTGGCCGAAGAATTTAAAGAATCTACCAATTCGGTACGGGTGGAGTTGAACCGGCTTTCCGAAGCGGGCCTTTTGCACTGGCAAAACAACGGTAAAACCAAAAGTTACCAGGCCAACGAATCCCACCCCCTGTATCAGGAGATTCGCAGCATTGTGAGCAAGTACCTCGGCTTCGATGACCTGATTGAGCAGGTGGTAAATAATTTGGGTAACGTAAAGAAAGCCATCATTCTGGGCGATTATGCCGAAGGAAAGGACAGTGGAACGATTGAGCTACTGCTTGTGGGAGAAGCTATCAATGCGGAATACCTGGCGTTTTTAATTCAAAAAACAGAGGAAAAGATCCAGCGAAAATTGCAAATAGAAATAAGAGAAACAATGCCTGTGGAAGCATTATCCGGTTTGGTGGTTTTCGAAAAAGAAGGGCAGTGAAAGCAGAACCGGGAATTTTCCTTTCGGTGATCGTGCCGGTGTTTCAATCAGCCTCCAGTCTGAGGGAATTGATCCGGAGGCTTCGGGAGGTAATGGTTGGCATCAGCTCTCAGGTAGAATTGATCCTGGTGGATGATCGCAGCCTGGACAACAGTTGGGAGATCATCGAGGAAGCTGCTGCCAATGAAGGATTTATCAAAGGCATCCGGCTAAGCCGGAATTTCGGACAACACCAGGCCATTGCGGCCGGTTTGGATGCAGCAGCCGGTGAATGGGCAGTGGTCATGGATGCCGACTTGCAGGATTTGCCGGAGGAAATTCCCCACCTGCTGAGTAAGGCCCAGCACGGTTACGATGTGGTTTTGGCCAGAAGGGTTCGAAGGAAGGATTCCTGGGGAAAGAAATGGGGGTCGAAACTATTTTACAAGGTATTCACCTATATGAGTGGCTTGTCACATGATCCGGCCGTAGGAAACTTCGGGATATACCATAAACGGGTGATCGATGAACTGGTTAAGATGAGGGAATCTTTCCGGTATTTTCCTGCCATGGTACATTGGCTGGGTTTTCGCCAGGGTACCTTTGACGTGGCCCATGGTAATTCGGCCAGCGGGCATTCCAATTACGTTTTCCGGACTAAATTTCACCTGGGCTTGAATACCTTATTGGCATTTTCAGATAAGCCCCTTCGTTTTACCGTGAAATTGGGTTTTTTAATTGCTTCTATTGGGTTTATATTTGCAATGGTCACCTTGATTCGGTATTTCTCCGGAAGTATTGTGGTGCCGGGATATGCCAGCCTGATCGTATCCATTTGGGTACTGGCAGGCCTTATCCTGATGACCATGGGCCTGGTAGGTTTGTATGTGGGAAAGATCTTTGAAGGTGTCAAAAACCGGCCTTTATATGTCGTAGATCAACGAACCTGATATGATACAATTTTTACCCTTTGACTCCTCGCTTTTTGGCTACCGTGTAGGCAAACTTTCCCTGGAAAAGTCGCTGCCCGATTTGGCCCGTGTGCAATCCCAGGCAAACGATTACGAATTGGTTTACGTGATGGGTAAACCCGGTCTGGTCAAAATGGGAGGTTGGCCGCCCATCAGTACCCGGGTAGACCTGGTAAAAGGCATTCGAAAAGCTGATCTGGACTTGGAATCCGATGAATTGGATGACATCTGCATTTGTGAACAAGACCTATCCGTCTCCCTCTCTGCTGCCGATCAGCGTCAATTACGCGAACTGGTACTTAGCAGTGGGCAATGGTCCCGATTCCGGCAGGACCCTCTTTTGGCCAATCAGGAATACGAGAAACTTTACAGCACCTGGTGGGAAACCATCACCAGCCAAAATCACCGGGTCATGGTGGCCAGAAAAGGCAAACGACTATTGGGATTCATTACGTTCCGTATGCTCAGGGGAAGGGCTTATGTAGATCTTTTCGCCGTGGAGGGAAAATCCCAGGGAAAAGGAATCGGAAGGAGTTTGATGAACCGGGTTTTTCAGGAGGTGTACGCCAGAGGCCTGGTGCAGGTGGGGCTTTCTACCCAAAAGGCCAATGAACGGGCCATGGACTTTTACGGTCGCGCAGGTTTTCAGCCCGTGAAAGAAACGCTGATTGCCCACTGGCGCCCGGGACATCCTAAATGACACCGAATAATAGTTGATCGATCAACCAAATACCAGGATTCAGGTAAAAGCTTATACGCCGGAACTTGCCGGAGACTGGCAGGAAGTACTGCAAGGGGCACCCAATGCCACTCTGATGCACCAACGGTCTTTTCTGGCCTACCATGGGAACCGATTTCAGGACGCTTCGGTGCTTATTTATTCCAAAAACCGGCCGGTAGCGGTCTTTGCCGCCCATAGGGAAGAAAAGGAAGTGTATTCCCATCAGGGGCTCAGTTATTCAGGGCTGATCCACGAGCCCTGTTCATTTGATCAGGAATTGCAATTGTATCTTCAACTACTGCGTTACTACGAGGAGCAGGGAATTAGCCAGCTCCAGATCAAGGCAACGCCTTCTTTTTATGGAGTTGGGTTTCAGGAATCCCTGTCCTATATCATGCAGTTGGCAAATGCCGAAACCAGCCAAATGGAATTGTCCCTGGCCATACCATTGCCCCTTAAGGTCAGACACAAAGGTCGGAAGGCAACGATTCGCCAGGCCTCAAAATCAGGATTGGAAATCCGGGAAGAAGATGATGTGGGCTTGTTTTGGGACAAACTGCTGCTGCCAAATTTGCAAAACCGTTATCAAAAAGCGCCCACCCACAGCAAGGATCAAATGCGTTATTTAAAGGCCCGGCATCCCGAAACTATCCGGCAATTTACGGTGTACAGGGAGGGAACTCCTCTGGCCGGTGCCACGGTTTTCCTGACACCCAATTGTTTGCATACCCAATACCTGGCCAGCAATGAGGAAGGCCGGGATTTACATGCCCTGGATTGGCTGATCCATTACCTGTGCACCACCCAGGCGGCTGGAAGGAAGTACCTGGATTTTGGTCATTCGAATGAGTGTGGAGGAAAAAAAATCAACCGGCAGCTTTTTCGCTGGAAGGAAAGTTTTGGTGCCCAAACTTTTGCACATGCCCATTACAGCCTGGCCCCCGCTGCCTGGCGACAGCTGGATCAAGTGTATGACTGGAAAAGTGGGCTAAGGGATGCCTAAACGGTCAGCCATTAGCCCGGAGAGAAGGCGGGAATTGCAAGTCAAAAATGCCTGCTATGTCATTACGTGTTTTGAAAATGAATTCGATTGTGAGGACCATCCGGATGACATTTGTCCCAGAGGCTTTTTTTCCTTATTCCTGCAAGCCCTTTATGGGATTGGTTTCGCTAAAAGGTATGAGCTTCCCTATTATGTTGATTTCAGTAATGTCAGGTATCCTTATACCGACTTCCCACCGCAAACCGGAGATAAAAATTTCTGGAATAAATTGGTAAAGCAAGAAATTCCGGCAAGCGATTTTCATGCTGTCCCTAACCTTCAGTTCGAAACGTTTCCTTTGAAGGTGTGGGCAAAAGCACACTTTAGGGTATTGAATCGGATTTTCCGAGAAGAAATTACCTTCGTCGATTCAATGGAAGCAAGAATTAAAGAAATCAAAAAGAGCTTTGGTTCATGTAAGGTACTGGGGCTGCACTGGCGGAAAACGGACCATTATATGGAAGTTTCGCCTGTGAACGAAAAGGTTTTTATACGAACCTTGGAAAGGAAATTAAAAGAATTTGACAAGCTTTTTGTCGCTACTGACGACCAGAACCTGTTGGGGTTTTTGCAAAATAAATTTAAGGGAAAGGTTTTGGCCCATGATGTCAACCGGTCTTCTAATGGACAGCCCGTACACGAAATCAAGGCCAGCAGCCAGGGTCCGCTATTGGCGGAGGAAGCTTTAATGGATTGTTTATCCCTATCTTTTTGTGATGAACTGGTATTGTCGCCATCCAATTTTTCCTATACTGCCCTGGTGTTTAATCCGGAGGTAAACTATACCATTATGGAAACAGGTATGGCCAGATGGAGCCGACTCAAGACCTTGCTGGCGTATCGGTTAAACCAATGGGGAATCCGAAAGTGGTAATCCATGATTGAAATCCACCCCTATAACGCATCCATTCCTGCCAACTGCCCCCGATGTGGAGCGGATTGTATGTATACTGGCGAATTGTTTTTCCAGGGAACGCATGTGTTAGCCAAACAGGACTGTAGGGATTGCGGGCTTGACTTTTACGTGACGTTGCCGATCGGACATGCTGCCCTTTATCCCGTGGTTTGTGCCCGGGACGGAAGGTATGCCCGGTACAACCGGCAGGAAGGGTCCTGGATGGCCTTGCCCCTGATCCGCTCCTTTCAAAAAGACGCTGGCGCAGAGGTGGAAATAGCACTATTGCAGCCAAATCCCGGAGGAGAGCTGTTGCTAGTCAACTGCCTGGACAGTTGTTTCGGACATGTTTTTACCAAACTCTGGAACGTGTATTTGCTTAAAAAACAATATCCCTTCAAAACCCTGGCGGTATTGCTACCGGCTCGCTGCCGTTGGTT
>JAWLFL010000295.1:0-4576 GCA_041685605.1 Cyclobacterium sp.
GGCGGAATGGATTTACGGGACGAGGTGATGGGTACCGAGGGTACGGTTTGGTTAAATGGTTTTTTGCGTACCGGATTTGAGATGTTTACGACGGGAAAAGGAGCAAACTACATTGCCGAAAAGGCCGAATACGATTCCGGATGGTTGTTTCCGGTGGGTGACGAGGCGCACGAACTCGGCTATCCGCAAATGTTCAGCGATATGTTCGATGCCATGGAAAAGGGAAGGGAACCGCTGGAAACCTTTTACGATGGGTATGTGGTGAATGCCATTTTGGATGCTGCCTTTCTCTCTGCTAAAAGCAAAAAATGGGAAACGGTGATGCTGGACGATTGGAGAGGAGAAGGCAGTGGATCCGAAGAAAAAAGTCGGGTTTCTTACGATGAAAAGTATTATCTGATCAAAAAAGAACTACTACCTAATGGCGAAGCGAAAGTAATACTGAAAGACAAAGTAAGCGGCGAAATCAAACAAGCCACTGTAAAAGACTGACCACTTATACCTTCCATGGGCTATCAACGTAAAATTCGGTGTTATTTCAGAATTCAGCCCCAAAAAAGGCCTGTAATTATATTATTTAGGCTATAATTGCGCTTCAAAAAAATATTAATCTAAGCAGGGGTACGGTCCGTCTGCCAAATGGGCTGTTGAATAATATGGGAAAAGCGTTACGAAATGGTTGGTTGATTTTAGTGGGAGTTTTGCTATGCTTTCCGGCATTGGGTCAAAAGATCAATGACGATTACAAGTTGCATATCAAACGTGCCAGTTCGTCCATTTCGATCGACGGGATGGTGGACGAACAAGCCTGGGAGGAGGCAGAGGTGGCCAAGGATTTTTACATGATTCTTCCCATGGATACCAGTTACTCTCAGGTAGAAACCGAAGTGATGATGACCTACGATTCGGAGCACCTGTACCTATTGGTAATCAACCACCATGCCGTGCCGGGACCTTACTATGTAGAATCCTTGCGGCGGGATTTTTCTTTTGGAAAAAATGACAATTTCCTGTTGTTTATGGACACCTTTGATGATCAGACCAATGGCTTTTCATTCGGTGCCAATGCGGCAGGTGCCCAGTGGGATGGCATCATGTATGAAGGGGGAAAGGTAGATTTGAGCTGGGACAATAAGTGGATTTCCAAGGTTCAGAATTATGAGGATAAATGGGTCTTTGAAGCGGCTATTCCCTTTAAATCCATTCGATATAAAAAAGGGATCAAGGAATGGGGTATTAATTTCAGCCGGCTGGACCTGAAGACCACCGAAAAATCGGCCTGGGCACCGGTTCCCCGACAATTTCCCTCTGCATCATTGGCTTATACCGGAATTTTGGTTTGGGACGAGGCGCCCCCGGAAGCGGGCATGAACGTGTCCATCATTCCCTACGCTATGGGAGGCAGGGTGAAAGACCGCGAAGGCGGGTTGCCTACCGATTACCAAAACAGGGTAGGAGCAGACGCAAAAATCGCCATCAGTTCTTCCTTAAACCTGGACCTTACCGTAAATCCTGATTTCTCTCAGGTGGAAGTGGACCGACAAATTACCAATCTGGACAGATTTGAATTGTTTTTTCCGGAAAGAAGGCAATTCTTCCTTGAAAACGGGGATTTGTTTGCCAATTTTGGTTACGAAACCATACGTCCCTTCTTTTCCAGACGGATTGGACTGAATGCACCCATACAGTTTGGGGCCCGATTGAGTGGTAAAATCAACCGGGATTGGCGAATTGGTGCCATGAACATGCAAACGGGGCAGGTGGAAGAGACGCAGACTCCTTCTCAGAATTTTACGGTCATGGCAGCCCAGCGGCGCGTGGGGCAACGGTCCAATATCGGAGCGATTTTTGTCAATAGGGCTTCTATTGGAGAGATGCCCGGGATCAATGGGACCGATGCCGCAGGAACCACCTCGTATAATCGAAACCTGGGGCTGGAATACAACCTGGCTTCTTCCAATAACTTATGGACTGGAAAGGCCTTTTTCTTAAAATCATTTAGTCCCAATCAAACCGGAGAAAGCCTGGTGCATGCCGCCAACCTGAAATATTCCAGCGGAAACCTCAGCTGGGAATGGAAACACGAGTACGTTTCGCCCAGATACACCGCCGAAGTGGGGTATGTTCCCAGAAATGGTTATTACCGGATCAATCCCAATTCAGCCTATTTGTTTTTCCCCAAAAGCAAAAAAATCCTGCGCCACGGTCCCACAGTCAATACATCTTTGTTTTACAATATGAATTGGGAACAGACCGACAACATTACCGAACTGGGCTATACGGTCCGGTTTAGAAGTCAGAGTAATTTGACGGCGAGGTATGCCTATAACCGGATTTGGTTGCAACAACCCTTTGACCCAACCAATTTTAGTGGAGATACCCTGGCGGCCTTTACCAATCATACCTGGAGTTCGGTAGGCATGGAATACGTTTCCAAACCTCAAAGTCTCTTTACGTATTCGCTATCCTCCCAATACGGGGGCTATTTCGCAGAGGGGGAGCGGTTTAACTTTTCCGGGGAATTGGGATACCGCTTTCAACCCTATGTAGGCCTGACCTTAACCGGAAACTATAACCAGTTGGATTTGCCGGAACCCTGGGGGGATACCCGTTTTTGGCTGGTGGGGCCCCGAGTGGATGTGACATTTACCAATACCTTGTTTTTTACGGCTTTTGCCCAGTACAACGAACAAATTGACAATATTAACCTAAATACCCGGTTCCAATGGCGGTTTAAGCCGGCTTCCGATTTGTACCTGGTGTTTACAGATAACTATTTACCGGCACCGTTTTATGTTAAAAATAGAACGTTAGCCTTAAAATTCACCTATTGGTGGACCTGGTAAGCTTACCACAGGTCCAGGCCCAATAGTTTTCTACCCAGCGGGCTGAGTTTGGCCTGCGGATACTTGGTTTGTTCCCAATTTCGGGAATCACCGGGAAACGCAAAACCATCCGGAGCAATGCGGTCCCGCCAGGAACTGATCCGCCAGTTTCTTAGTTCCTCATTTTCATTTTCCGCTGGCATCATGGAGATGTACTGAGCCATTCGAACGCTGTCTCTACTGCGATTAGGTCGAATACCATGGGGCAACTTGCTATTAAAAATCAGCAAATCTCCTTCTTCCAGTTTTACTTTCGTCAGGTGATAGCCGCTGACATCGGGTTTAAAAATGTCCCGATCTTTCGGTTGGTCTTTTTTCCAGGAATCGTAATTGCGGTACAGTTCCGGCACGCATTGAAAGCCACCTACGTTGGGATCGGTCTGATCATTCAGTGCTACCAAGCCCTGCACGTTGTCCTCATCTGATTCCGGATCGTAATCCCAATGGATAAACCCCTTGAATTCAAAATCCGGCCGGGCGGGGATATTGAGGTTGGCCCGGTCTATGGTTACCCACAATTCGTCTATTCCCCATATATCGGAGAACGTTTCGTACACCTTGGGATATTGGCGGATATCCCAAAGGTACTGGTGATTATATATTTCCACCATGCCGCTGTTGGTGAGTTCTTTCATCTCCATCTCCCCCTTGTTCGCAGCATACCAGGTTGTAGGATCCTCAGGGTTTATCTCTTCAAATTCCCACAATAGCCCTTGCAAACGCCGGGTGTAGTCCCGTGGAACCGCCTTTTTGACAATCACATACCCATTTTCCTTCCAGAAATTCCAATCCACCTCTGTTAGTACCTTCAAGGGTTTGCCTTGGGATCGGTTATTCAATTTCACCTTTCCGCTAGCGGTTGCAGAAGGATTTCCCGGAATATCTTTGTGTTTTTTCGTTATGGCCATGGTAAAATTTACTTATCTTACAGGCAGAATATACTGGTAAATATTTACTTTACCAAGCAGTACTTCCGTCCGAATATATTTCTTCGGGTTTTTAAACTGCTTATATGTCCACTAATGTAAATTAGTTTTTGGATCGCTTACACTATGCTTAGCTTGAAATATGAAACCTACACCAACTCGTCTTTTACCTTTCGTATTCCTATTCTTGGGCTTTTTTCCGGGATTTTGTTCGATCACAAACGCCCAGAGCAGTTCCGAAATTTACCATGAATTACTGAAACTTCGTGAAACCAAACGTGTCTTGTACCTGGCTGCGCATCCGGATGATGAAAACACAAGGCTTATCGCCTATTTGGCGAATTCCGTTCACGCAGAAGTAGGATACCTGTCCCTGACCAGGGGAGATGGTGGCCAAAACCTGATCGGAAAAGAATTGGGCATTGAATTGGGGATGATCCGTACGCAGGAATTGCTTAAAGCTAGGGAAACCGATGGGGGCCGGCAGTATTTTTCCCGGGCCATTGATTTTGGATACAGTCGTAATCCCGATGAAACCCTGAGTAATTGGGATCGAAATAAGTTACTATCCGACCTGGTATGGGTTATTCGTAATTTTCAACCGGACCTGCTCATCACCCGTTTTAATACCAGTCCGGGAACTACCCACGGCCACCATACCACCTCAGCCATTCTTGCCGGAGAGGCCTTTGAGCTCTCAGGAGATCCCGATGCCTTTCCCGGGCAATTGAAATGGGTAAAACCCTGGTCTCCGAAACGGATATT
>JAWLFL010000296.1:0-4529 GCA_041685605.1 Cyclobacterium sp.
TACGCCGGGCAAACCCAAGAGGGTGGTGGTCAGGGGATAGGTGATCTGGTCTTCCACATCCTGCGGGCTGCGGCCCATCCATTCGGTAAAGACGATTTGTTGGTTTTCGCCAATATCGGGAATGGCATCTACCGGCACGGGGTCCCGCGGCAGGAAGTCGATCTGCCAGTTAAAGGGTGCCGTAGCAATCCCCCAGCCAATGATAAGTAGCAGGAGCAGAACGGTAACCAACTTGTTCTCCAAAAAGAACTTGATAATTCGATTGAGCATTTTTATTAATTTGATGATCGTTGGAAATGGCCGAAAAGGTTCCCTGGATTAGATAGGGAATGGCATGAGAATTCGGGCGGCCGGGATAAAGCATCCAGGCAGTTTCCGATTATATCAAATTTTTAAATAAGGAAGGATTGGATCAGGACCGGGATGTCCCGGGGAAGGAGTGGAGGGGTATAAACCGCAATCGCGTCTATAAGCGGTAGTTCAGTATCGGCGGTAAGGTAGGAAACAAGCAGGGAAAGAACGGCGACAAGCTCGGGTTGGGCTTTCTGGAAAGCAGGCGCTTTGCTCAACTCGTCTTGTCCGTGGAGGATTCGTTGCTCGTCCTCGCAGCAATCTTCCTTGCTGCTTTTGTCCGGCTCGGGTCCATGACAGGACTTGCGGTGCATGTCGCAGGCGGGCGCATCAGTCATTATACGCACACTTTCCAGCTCCCCCATACACAGGTGCAGGTTGACCGTAAAACTCATGGAACTGAGTACTACCAGCAGGGAAAGGAAAAGGGACGCTATGTTTTTCAGTGCCTTCATGCGATTACCTGATCATCAACTATATCGTAACGGTTAATTGATTATTTTCACAGCAAATATACCGGTAATTCGGTTCAAAAAGTTACGTAATTTTTTTTATTTTTTATATCGTTAGCGATTATTTCGGAAAATGCCGAGGGTCGCAAGTGGTAGGAGCCGAGTGGTATGCGGCTAATTCTACGCTGTCTATAAAGTCAAAAATGTCAACGCGCAATCGGGGCAGTTTATTTGAAAGTACCATAGAGATTTCCTGGTGCAGCCTTCTGGGTGCAGTCGCCGCTTGTTTAAAAACCGTTCCCCGGATCAACTCGATCGTCTCGTCCAGTTGCCAGGAAAGGTAATCCGCATAGGAATAGTGACCATATGCGGAAAAAGGTTCTTTGACTTTATCTTTTGGCGTTTCCATTTTTGGTAAACGAATCAATGATGGTTTCTAAAGATACTAATATTTGGGCAAAACCGCCAGGGTTGCAAACCCTTATAACCTATTTGAACGTACACAAATCCCCCTTTCAAAGGGGGACAAAGGGGGATTTTTTCAAGGATTTTCAATTTTTAATATATTAATTTATTGCTACTTGCGTAAAAAGACTCCTCACTTAGGTAGGGACAGGCTCTTACCCGCATGTTACCTGATCTGCTTTTTATGGGACTGATTTAAGAAAGCTACTTCTTAACAAAAAAAGCGAATTTTCCGAGAAGCATAGATTAATCTCAGGTTGATAATATAGTTCGGAATCGAAACTACCGAACAGCAGGTTTGGTCCCGGGCCATCTTATCCATGTAGCGTTTCTCAAGTTTGTTTAGTCTTAAATTACAAGAAGACGCAAAAATTGGAAAACCAAAATTTAAAAACGTTTTTTATCCTTTCTTTTTTACCCGGATGGGGTAGCGATTTTTGGTTGGAGAATGGGAATGGATTGAAACTACTAGTTTAAATAGGTTAGATGGATCCATCCTTGTAGTTAATCCTCAAACCGAAAATAAATTAGTCCGTTATAATTTTCATCAAAATAGTGAACTAAACGTATATGACGGGAACCAAATATTAAATCTTCATTACAAGGTAGAGATAACTACAGGGAGTGATGGGTTTGATAGCACGTTTTGGCTGGTAATAAATAGCCTTGAAGATGGTACAGAAAGGAGAAAAACCCTTCAATTTGATAAAGAGGGGCAATTAATTTTTTACCATATGTCTGTTCCAATTTCTCAAAGTTTTAAAAGAATAGCGTTTAAGCAATTGGTTAATCATAATTTTTATGCTTCATGCGTACATTTGCTTCAACCCATTTACTTTCAATCAGGCTACCTGAAGCTTCACCACTTCCAGTTCGGTACCTTTCTCATAGGCTTCTAGGAAAGCAAAAATTTAAACGATATATTTAAATATATTTTATATTTGCCCGCCAAAGTGGATCCGCTTGAAATGAATTGCCTATTTAGGATTAAATACCCCATTTATCTCAGCGATGGAAATCCCCAGTAATTGCCGGGCGATTTTATCCAATTCATTTTCGTTTCCGGTAAAGTGGTATACATGGTGGAAATGCTCGATGCTTTCGCCTGGAGAAAGAAAGGCAGCGGGAGAAACACTCTCTAATTCGTAAAACGGCCCCATCTGGCTACCATCCTCCAATGGTCCGTCGTTGTAGGCATTAACAGCATCCCCTTTGAAAGGATCGGCTTCGGTGTTCCATTCCTGATTGAGGTAGGGCAATTCGGAAGCGATATCGAAGGTAGTAATCGTCAATACCTTGTGGAGGGGATCGTAGCTGCCGGCCAAAGGAAGGGCTCTTTCGGGCGATACGCCCACTTTCCCTCTGCTTTGACCATCGGCCTTTAGGAACAGGTAGTTGTTCGTGATGGCCATTCTTTCCTCGGGAATCGCTCCAAAATAGTTGGTGGTGAGGCCTTCGTTTGTTTTGCTTGGTTGGAGTGGTAGCACAATGGTGGTTTCCGGGCTGGGTTTAAACATGTCCAAGACCCAGATGCAGGGAGCTCCGGTTTCTCGGGTCCATGGAAAGTCTCCGGTATTTTGAATGGAATTGATGGTTTCGTATCCTACCATGTTGATGGAGGAAACGTCGGCCGTTAATCCGATGTTAGCTAAAATACCTTCCTGTTCCAGAAGGGTAACGGTCCGTTGGATCTTCAATGCAAACTCGGTGCCCTGATAGTTGGTAATCGATGTGGATTTGGCCATGGATACGTCCCTGGGGCCCGCCTCGATTTTTTCCCAGGCTTCGTGGTCGATGGCTGCAGGGGTATGCCAGTTTTCAAATTCCATTTTTTTCCCTGGTTCGAAGAATAAAGAGAAGGTATTTCCTTCCGGTCCCAGCCATAGGCGGCTTTCCCCTCCATAGGCATTCATGTGCTTGTCCAGGGGACCTTCAAATGCTTCGTAGTTTATCCAGCCAAAGCTTTCTCCATCGTCCCCTGCTGCGGTGGAGGTGAAAACCTTGCCCTGGTATTTGGGGGATACCAGGACTTTGGCCTGTTTGTCTTCCGTACTCAGCTCGATAAGTTGCGGATCGTATTTTTCCAAAAACGTTTTATCCTGCAAAAAATGAGTTGGTACATCTTCTGAGGTTTGATTACGGTTTTTAGGCGCTGAGCAAGCGATAGTAACGATTAAAATGCTGAGAAAAGCTAAAATAAGGGGGGATTTGTTCATTTCGGGTGAATTAATAGTCATTCTATACGCAATTATACCATTAAACCCAGATTATCCAATAGGGCTCGTAGTGGTTCCTTCAACTGACAGGAGGATTATTACTCATATTGAGTATATGAAAATTTGAATTTACAAATCGAAAAAACAAATTCCTGAACTGGCGGTGTCTTTCGGATACCTATTGAAAGTATTTAATGGTGTATATTTACAAAAAAGATTTGCGCCATGGTAGACTACAAACAGATAATCACCATTGAACCGGGAAAGCGTAGAGGTAAACCGTGCATACGGGGCATGCGGATTACGGTAAGTGATATTTTAGGTTGGCTGGCCTCAGGAATGACGTTTCAGGATATCATTGATGATTTTGACTAATTGACTGAAGAAGATATCTATGCTGCATTACGTTTTGCCGCTGATAGGGAAAACAGGATATTTCAATTAGCTGTATGAGGCTTTTGTTCGATCAAAATATTTCTCACAAAATATTAAAATTTATCCCCAACCAATTTTCAGCTTCCTTTTTTTGGTAGCTACCTACAATAAAAGGCAAAAAGTTAAAAGCCTGAACTTACAATTCCCCAAACACCTCATCCAGATCCAATTCAAAACCAGGAAGAGCCTGTGACCTTACCCGATCCCCAAAAGTAAACAGCCGGGAAGGGCGGTATTTTCCGGATTCCAGGGTATAGATCAGCAAAGTACGTTCGTCGGGATGAACCACCCAGTATTCCTTCACACCGGAGGTTTCGTACACTTCGTGTTTTAGTTGAATCTCTTTCTTGTTATTTCCCGGAGAGAGGATCTCAACGATCAGGTCCGGGGCACCCACGCAGCCCAGTTCATCCAGTTTCTCCGGATCACAGACCACACAGAGATCCGGCTGTACCACGGTGTCAATATCCTCGTGTCGCCTTGATACTACCGGAAGCCGCACATCGAAGGGTGCCGGATATACTTTGCAAGTTTTTTCTTTCAAAAATTCATAAAACCTGTTAGCCAATATCATCGAGACTTCCTGGTGAATCCGCCTTGGGGCGGCGGC
>JAWLFL010000297.1:0-4512 GCA_041685605.1 Cyclobacterium sp.
TCATTGACAAAAATCATCAACATCATCGTGAGTGCCCGAAAAACATCGATGGCATGATTTCGGGTTTGGCCAGGTTTTCGTTTCATTAAAGGGGGTTATTTTCTCTCGAAATCATCCCGAACCCGCACGATATCGCTTTCATCCGAGGGGTTTTCCGGATCGGTATGCATCCATATTTCCGCCACCACGGCCCAATTTCCCAAACCCAACAGCCGGTGTCTCTCGCCCTGCCGCAGACGAACCACCTCGCCAATTGCCAGTGTTTTCAGGGAGCCTTCCTGATCGGTATCACTGGTAATAACCCCTCCCTCTCCAGCGACTAATTTCCAGATTTCAGCCCGCCGGTGATGATATTGCCAGGAAAGGCGTTTTCCAGGAGCAGCTAATAAAATTTTCGGGCTCAATTTATGCTTCATTTGGGCATCCGTAAGCTCAATTTCGGAGAAAAATTGTTCCCTGAATTGTTTTATCTGACCCTCATCAATCACAAAAAAACCTCCCCAGGGGCGGTTTTCGTCCTTACTTACAATTTGATAGCCGGAACTATCCAGCCATTCACTCACCTTCTTAAAAATGGCAGTTTTAGTCAACTCTTTTTCTACGATCATTTTAAATTCTGGTTAAATAAAAAACAAAATATATCGATTATGAATTAATAAAGCACAATATTCTACTTTTTTTTACCGCGTTCGTGATGAATACTTGCGGCTCCTATCATCGCAGCCTTTTCCCCCAACCTGCTGATTCGAATTTCCACCTGGATATTTCTTTCTTGCAGAAGCTTCTTTACCAGAGGAAGAAAATGATCCGCCGCTTTCATAATATTACCGCCTAGTACTAACCCCTCAATTTTCCGGATTTTCGCCTGCATGTGGATCAATTCGGCCAGATTTCGGCCAAATACGGCAAGCATTTCAAGCGTAGCCTCCCGGGTTTCTGAGGAATCTAATAAAGGCTTCAAACCGGTTTCGGTTGTGCCGAACCTTTCTTTTGCCCAGTTTCTAAAAAAAGCAGTGCTCAAATAGTCCTCGGCAATGCCCTCTTTGAAAGGAATCGACCATACCGCTCCGTCTTCGGCCAGCTCCCCGGATTTGAATGCTCCACCAAGGCCGGTTCCAAAAGTCAGCCCCATCAAGTGCTGTTGGTTATTCCATCCTCCTGCTACGGCCTCTCCTTGAAGAAAGGCCGCTGCATCATTTAAAAACAATATATTCTCAGCGGGGACACCCAGCCTGTCTGAAAGTTCCGATTTTACATTTACCCGGTAAAGTGCCAGGTATTTTCCCTGTTCTACCATCAGCGAAATACCCTGTTCGTAATCAAATGGAGCGGGCATGGCGATGCCCAAAAGGCTATCCGAAGAAAGCCCAAGTGCTTTTATGCAATCGGCCCAAACGTCCAATATTTCTTCCTTACTTCCCAACGAATTTACCGGCATCCGGACCTCGCTACCCGGAGCAATGTCTTTCCCATCTGCCGAAATGATTCCTGCGGAAATATGCGAACCCCCAATATCTACTCCTATCAAATGCCCCATTCTTATTCCGATTTAGCTGCACGAAGGATTTCCTTAAACCCTTCCCGGTCGTGATACATAAAAAATTCCCGGTCGGTAGCCGCCCGGCTTTTCAGAAAATCATTTCTGGATACGGCCTTTTTTAGGTTTTCGTATAATTTCGTTTCTTCACCATTTCTGGCCGCCACCAGGGCCAGGCCATAAAACGGATACCCGTTTGACATATTCTGGATGGCACTTTCCTCAAACTTTAAGGTAGCATTGTAATAGTCTTTGGCCAGGACATTGGCGAGCCCCTGGTTGAAGAGGTTGATCGGGTCGGCTTCGGCATTATTCAAGTGTATGGATGCCAGCCGGTAATCCCCATTAAAAATGGAAACTGCGCCCAGGGCCGCTTCATAGACCTCCCTCTGTTCATCGGAGCGGGTAAGGGCGAGTGCCCTGTAAAAGTTATTATAGGCACTGAATTTATCCCCCCAAAGCCAGAATACCAGCCCAAGGTTATAAACGGCGACGGGGTTTTCGTAAAAGGCATTGGATCGGTTAAGAGCAAAAAGGGCATTTTCCAACAATTGATTTTTTTTCCGGACCGCCAGGGTTCGGTGTGCCTGATTGAGAAAAACCATTCCCAAATTACTATAAACCCAGGCACTGGGATATACCTCCTCCATGGCTAGCAACAGTTGTTCCTGCTCTTTCCATCCCGGCTCCCGGGCGACCGCTTCCGCCAATTCCCTTTCACTCAGGGTATCGGCGGGTACCGTTCCTTGCCGGATATTTCTCGCCAAAATGGAAAGTTGCATCTCCGTAATGTCAGGTTTTTCTGCGGCTTGCCGCTGGATATCTCGTTCAAACCGGGCAAAAACAGCGCGGTTAATTTCCGGATAATGGAGTATCTCCGTCATTTTCCATTTTTTATAACTCCAATCGCCTGGACCCTCTAGCACGTCCAGAAACGGTGATTTGCTTGAAAACGGCAGGTTGCTGTATCCGGAAAGCCTGTCTTCCAGCTCCTGCCAGCCGTTGCTTCCCATTCCGGTCATTTCCAGAGAGTCGGGGGAAAGCCAAATCCCTAAAACCGGAATATCATCCTGCCCCCTGTATTGACCAATCTGGGCCAGGGAAGCCGTAGTAATTATCCCTCTGGACAACAATTCCTCGGAACTTCCCACCGGAAGGTTTTTCCTGCCTTGGCCAAATTCCGCCACAACATACAAGGCGCCTTTTTCCATCCCCTCTTTAAAAGGCATGCTAAAGGAACCCTGCAACTCCACCGGCTCATAGGGATCCAGGGTATCGCCACGTACCTCCAACTTCTTTTCGAAGCGAAGGATTTCATTGCCATATACAAATTTAGGACGCAGGGAATACGTCTCGTTCCGGGAGATAATGGCATTTGGAAGGAGGACGTTAATCGAAAATCGAACCGAATCACCCAATCGGGATAAAACCTGGGGCTCCATAAAAACTTTTTGGTTTTCGGCTTTTTTTATAACTTGCCCGCTGTTACAGGAATTAAAAAACATAGCAGCTAATACACCGATAACAGCATATATTTTTTTTTCAATAATCATAGGGTAATCCGGTTAATATCAGTAAGTTGTTCTCTCAAAGGTTTCCCGCAAATTTAAACAGGTTAATAGGATGGAAAAGGTAAAATTATTCTTCCAGGAAAGCGCCTTCGGCGTTTGTTCAAAATTAGGAGAAAAACTTCATTTCCCAATTGACAGCATCCGGTTGTTTTTTATTTACAGCTCCTTTATCACGCTGGGCTCTCCGATCATCGTATACGTGAGCCTGGCCATGTTAATGAAACTAAGAACTTATTTCAGAAGGATGAACAATCCCATCCTTTTTGACTAATCAAGAGCCGTAAACTTTCGTTTCCCCAATACGTAATAGTGAAAAATAATGGAGAAAACGGGCGGTGTTTTTTCTGAACGAACCTCCTTTGCACGAAGCAGACTTCTGGGTGCTTTCTTCTTTTTTTGATACCAAAAGTCACGGTAGGCCCTCAGCACTGCCTTACCATGTGCGGAACCGCTGCCAATCCAAAGATGTATGGCTGCAGCCGCATCCAAAAAAAACCGTAAAAGGAAAACACGCCAAAAACCGAAGACGGTCAGGTTTGCATACAGCATGAAAAGGCTATTCCGGAAATTCAGGTACGTTTTTAATGGATTGGTTTGCGCCAAGGTCCCTCCTCCCAGATGGTAAACGGTGGTGTCCCGGCAATGGTGAATTTTAAACCCGGAATTTCGCCATCGCCAGCAAAGTTCGATTTCTTCCATGTGTGAAAAATAGGCCGGATTGAAACCACCGAAATCGTGAAACAATGTTGCCCGAACGCAAAAACAGGCCCCGGAGGCCCAGTCAATTTCCCTGGATTGGTCGTATTGCCCCCTGTCCTGCTCCAGGCTGTGTAGCATTCTTCCCCGGCAATAGGGATAGCCCAGGGAGTCGAGGTAACCTCCGGCACCTCCGGCATAGTCAAAGTATCCCTTTTGCCTTAGCGAAAGAACTTTGGGCTGGCAGGCCGCGACTCCGGGCCTACCTTCCATGTAGCGCACTAGTGCCAGGTCCCAATCTTGTTGGACCTCCACATCCGAATTTAACAACAGGTAATATTCGTATTGATCACGGATGGATGCCAATCCCAGGTTGTAGCCTTTGCTGTACCCGTGATTTTTCCCCAGCAGCACCAGTTTTATATCCGGAAAATGCGCGGACAGATAATCAATGGATCCGTCGGTACTGCCATTATCCACTACTATTATTTCATAGGATGAGTGATGAACTACCTGGGAAAGGTATTTTTTGAACATGCCTTTCCCATTAAAATTCAAAATGACAATTGCGGCTGTTTTCATCAAACCATGTTGCCAAAATCCATTCCTGGAATGTTGGGCATCATTCCAGCGGTAGCCGAGCTCATTTTCTCCTTTATTTTCTGATCAATGTTTTCCAATGCTTTATTGGTGGCCGCCACGATCAGG
>JAWLFL010000298.1:0-4510 GCA_041685605.1 Cyclobacterium sp.
ATGCATTCTTTCCATTCAACGGTACAACAAAGCCTATTTTATGAATATTTGGGCGGAATTAAGCCTGAAGGAACGGAAGATGGTGTACAACTACGCTACGGAAGGTTTTATTAATTTTTTTAATAAGGAAACCATGACGGCTTTGATTCAGAAGGGAATAATCCGGATGAATGCTGACAGAGACCGACTGGTCCTGTTTTCCAGTAGTTTTAGAAATTTCGTTTGCATCTTTGCCAGCGAGCAAGACGTGGCACGGTTTAAACAAGACGAAAGAAAATCAGGTAACGCCAAAATGATACAGGCAGCGGTTTTTAGCTTTGTGTTAATCAGTGTTGCGTTGATTAGCTTTTACGACCCGACCATACTGAACGAAACATCTGCGTATATTAGTGGCGTATTGGGTCTGGTGGGTACCCTTTACAGCCTGTTGGCAAAAGGGTTTGCGAAGGCACCCGTAGCCGAAAATCAGTAAGTGCCTTATTCAGTTTTGGTATTGTTATTGAGATAGTCCGGAAAAGGAGCCATAATGCCCATATTGTATTTGGCTAAAAATTTAACAAAAGGTATATTGTTCTGAACAATCAGGTTAACGATACTATTTGTCATAAAAAAATACAAGATTGATTGCGTTGTTTTATCCTATTCTATACATTTGATGACGCGATACTTATTTATTGACCTTAAACACCACAATATGGGATAAAACTCTACGTTATCTAAATATCAGTTTTATGAGTAAAAGGGTAGGACCTAAAGACAGTGAGTTAATCTCACAATATAGGAATGGAAGCGAAGTGGCATTCGAACGGTTAGTAGACAAATACAAAACCAAAGTGTACACTACCATTCTGATGATAGTGAAGGAGCAGGGAGTAGCTGAGGATCTGTTACAGGACGTGTTTGTAAAAGTTGTACAGACACTCAACTCTGATCGGTATAACGAAGAGGGTAAATTCCAACCCTGGTTGATGCGGATTGCCCACAACCTGGCAATCGATCATTTCAGGAAAATGAAGCGGCATCCTACGGTGGTGATGGAGGATGGGTCAAACGTGTTTAACACCATGCATTTTGCGGAAGAGAATGTAGAGGAATTAAAAGTTAAAGATGAGACCTATGCCTTGGTCAGACAATTGATCGACGAGCTTCCCGAAAGTCAGAAGCAGGTATTGATCATGAGACACTACATGGACCTGAGTTTTCAGGAGATTGCCGAACAGACGGGTGTAAGCATTAACACGGCCTTGGGAAGAATGCGTTATGCTCTTATTAATTTAAGGAAAAAACTAAAACAAATAAATATCGCCTATGACCAAATCTTTTACCCAAAGTGACCTGATAAGATATGTCTATCAGGAAATGATGGAGGAGGAGCGTGAAGAAATGGTGCAAGCCCTGCGACACCAACCCTTTTTAATGCAGGAGTACATGGACTTGCTGGAAACCATTCAAAATTTAGATCAGCTCCAAACGGAACCCTCCGAAAGAATTGTTAATGCCATAAAGAAAAAGGCCCGGTTCAGAGGACTGGAAAAAGTGTAACACCAACCAAAAAAATGAATTTTCCTACCGCTACAGTTTAGCGGTAGGATTTTTTTTGTATTATCGTCTCTTCAGACAGTTTGTATCATCCCCTGTCGACGGAAAAGAAATTGAAAGATAGCGAACATGTTAAAAAAGGACAGGTACCGGGCTTTTGTGGATCATTTTACCGAAAACATGCCTGTGGCAGAAACAGAGCTCCTGTACGAGACCCCTTACCAGTTGTTGCTGGCAGTGGTTCTGAGTGCTCAATGTACCGATAAGCGAATCAATATGGTTACTCCGGCCCTTTTCAGGGATTTTCCCACACCGGCTCACCTGGCCGCAAGTGATTTTGATCAACTGTTTCCCTATATTCGTTCTGTTTCCTACCCGAATAATAAAACCCGGCACTTGCTGGGACTGGGGAAAATGTTGGTGGAGGAATTCGATGGAGAGGTACCGGAAACGGTTGCCGATCTGGTTAAGCTTCCGGGGGTGGGAAGAAAAACGGCCAATGTGATTACAAGTGTCATTTGGAACCAACCCAACATGGCGGTTGATACCCATGTATTCCGAGTTTCCAAAAGGTTGGGATTGGTCCCGCAAAATGCCAAAACACCACTCGAAGTAGAAAAACACCTCATTCGCCACCTTCCAAAAGAAGTGGTTCATAAAGCCCATCATTGGTTGATACTCCATGGACGGTACATTTGTCTGGCAAGAAAACCCAAATGCGCGCAATGTTCCATTACCCACCTTTGCCGGTATTTTGAAAAATTTGGTGATTCGCTGGAGTTGCAGCCCGGGACGGTGTCCAAACCCATAAAAAAATAGCATGTGTGGCGTACACCTATTGGTGAATTCCACCGGGAAGGGCGGGAAATCCATACAGGCCATGATGGAGGCCTGTAAGCACCGCGGGCCGGATCATTCTTCCTGGATGGAAGTTACCGAAGGGGTATACCTTGCTGCTAATCGCTTGAAGACCCTGGATCTCCGGGATCAGGCTAACCAGCCTCTGGTTAATGAAGAAGAAGAAGCCTACCTGTCCTGGAACGGCTTTTTGTACAATTACCAGGAGCTAAAAAACGAGCTGCTGATGGATGGGGTGCTGTTCGAAAGCACTTCGGATGGGGAAGTGCTCCTTAGATGGTTAATTCAAAAAGGCAGAGACGGCGTGAAGCGGCTACAAGGCATGTATGCTTTTGCTTTCGTTCATAGAAAGAAAAATCAGATAATCCTGGGTAGAGACCCGCTGGGCGTTAAATCCTTGTATTTTACGGAGCAAAAGGGATTTCTGGCATGCTCCTCAGAAATTAGATGCCTGCTCCGGGCCGACCTCGTTCCAAAAATGCTACATCAAGAGCAATTTTCACCCTATTTTTATCTACGCCATGTCTTGCCCGGAGAGACCTTTATTAGGGAAATTCAGGAACTCCTTCCAGGAGAATTGAAAACCTGGAACCTCAGGGGGGAGTGCCTGGATGTCCGGAAAATCCCTTTAGAAACTCGGGCTCCCAACCCCGCATTGACCGAAGATGGCTTTGAGGAAATCATGATGGATGCCGTCCTGAAACATATTCATGCCGATGTGCCCATTGGCCTGATATTGAGTGGTGGAGCAGATAGTACCCTATTATACCAGTTGTGGTACCGACAGACAGGTCGGGTTTTGCCAACATTTACAATCGGCTTTCAGGATGCTTATCGGAAAAAGTTCAAAGATGCAGACTTTGCTTCAAAACTAGTAGCCTCACAGAGGTCCTTCCATCAGGAGGTAATCATTTCTCCGGATTGGTTTTTAGAGACCTGGCCTGCCTACATCCGTGACCTGGACCATCCGGTGGGCGATAGTGCCAGTTACCTTACCTGGGCGTTGGCTAAAAGAGCAAAGGATTCCGTGAAAATCCTGGTTAGCGGGGCTGGGGCTGACGAGTTGTTTGGCGGGTATAACCGTCATCTGGCCTATAAAAAATACTTGTATCATCCGCTATTTTGGAATGGGTTCGCTGCTAAATTTAAAAGAATTCCTTTATTAGGAAAAAGCTTTCAACGGTTTCTGTCAGGCATTCATCCGTCCCCTCAAAGAACCTTTATGAATTTTGCATCCCTTTCTGTACTGCCCGATTCATTGGCCAATGCGCTCGAAAGCGGGCACACCCATGGTGAGCAGCCATTTAAAACTGCCTTGGAATGGGATCGAACGGTTTATTTGGTCCACGATTTGTTGAAAATTCATGACAATGCCTGTATGGCACATGGAATCGAGGGAAGGGTGCCTTTTCTGGATTGGCAGGTGGTGGATTGGAGCCTCCGCTTGGGGGAACAGGAAACAAGGAATGCCGCGCCAAAATTTTGGATAAAGTCGCTGCTGAAACGCGAAGGATTGACCGGCTTTGCCCGCCGGAAAAAATTTGGTTTCGGCCTACCGATAAAGGAGTGGCTTTTAGATCATGCGGGAGTTAGAAACAGGATTCTATCATCTGTTATTGATTTGGGCATTCAGTATCCGGAAATAGTACCGGAGGAATGGAGCCCTCTGGTTCAGCGACCGGAGCGGCATATTGCTAGTCATTTTTTATTGTTGTTTAATCTTTGTGTATTATCAGACTGGATTAAGGAAAACCAGCTATGAGAATTCTTTATATCCATCAGTATTATTGTACTCCCGAACAGGGCGGTGCCATTCGGTCTTATCATTTGGCTCAGGGAATGGCTGCTGCCGGGGTAGAGGTGGAAGTGGTTTCTGCTCACAATGAGCCAAGGTACCAAACCCGGTGGGATGGAAAGGTAAAAGTGCATCTTTTGCCAGTGCATTATGATAATACTTTCAGCAGTTGGCAACGCCTTCGGTCATTTTACCTGTTTGTAAAAGAAGCAAAGAAGCTGGTTTCCAACCTGAGCTTACCGGATGTGTTTTACATCAGCTCTACTCCCCTTTCCACCGGACTAATTGGTAGGTGGGCGAAGAAAAAATGGGGGATAC
>JAWLFL010000299.1:0-4507 GCA_041685605.1 Cyclobacterium sp.
CCCTATCGGGCTGGAAAAGGGCATACCGACCAGCAAGCTCTAGTTTGGGTCCCTCAGGTGCCTGCTCAGGGTTTAATAAAAACCCTCCCTGAACGAACCAGCCCTGAAGCCGGGTAAACCGATCTGTTTCCTTGTCCAGTATGTTTTTTCGGTGAAACTCACTGTGCCAGCTAAAGTACCTGTATTTCAAACTACTTTCAATGAGGTATTGGTCCATTTGGTACTGTCCCGGAGATTCACTTTCAAACCCCACCAATTGACCACCTCCTTGCGATGAATAGCGCGTATATTGACTGCTATTGGTACTTCCGGCTACTGCCAGGGAGGCCACTGGTTTGGGATAATATTCTAAAGCCGATCCTGACATCGTTACCCCATCGCCTAAAAAATTCCATTGCAGGCGGCCAGCGTACATGAGTCGATTGTCGTCGTTGGTACGGGCACCGATACCTGTGCCTGTCAGGGCCATTATATGGTAATTGAAATCGGCTAACCCTCCACCATCCAACCTACCATATAGGGTGACACCTTGCTGCCTGTCCAGGGTAAATGGTCGGTTGACAATGGAACGCTCCATCATCTGTTGCTTGCCACTGGATATCACCCTTTCTCTGGAATATTCTGATTTCCACTGTCCGAATTTAAAGCTAAGCCAGGGCCACTTTTCTACCATAACCCTAAAATCAAGTAGCCGGGATGCTGAGAGCTCGTATTCGAAATAGTACTTCAGCCAGGGCTTGTGTGCATGGCCTCCTACCTTTAATCGCGCCCGGTTGATCTTAAAAAGGTTTTGCTCTTGCTCAAAAAAGTCATCGTAAGTAACTGGATCCTGATCTGCCGGAGTGGCAAATCGAAACTGAAGCCTGCCAGCCAATTGCAGACGATACAAGCCGTCCGCAGAAGTAAACTGAAAGCCTCTCGAACTGTAGGACGTTTCACTTTGCGGCGGATCATCCTGAAAAGCCAAAACAGTGCCCTGAATAAACCATAATAGAATAAAAACAAAAGGCGCTTTCAATGCCATACGTTGTTGGAGTTAGCTTCGCATTCATTTTTTTTCGGCGGATTATCAAGCGGCTTTAACGATCGGTAGGTATGCAGGAATCTAATATTACGCATCTGTTAAGTAAATGTTAATTTTATGTTACTATACCTGCAAAGATAAAAATTGACTATTCAGGAAAAAAGAATCTTTTATCGACGGCCTATTCAAAGCTTGAATTAGCCTACAATAGGAAGCAGCAGGATACCCGACTTAAAAGGGTCTATGGGAAAATAAAACTTTCTTAGGGAAAAATGGCCGATCGCTTAAGATCGGCCAAAAGAGTTAATCGCGATTGATTTTTTCTTTAAAGCAGGGTAAAATACCGACCAATAAGCATCAAATATTGAGTGGAAAGGGAATTAATAAAAAAAACGCTTTTCAAATTTACCTGAAGCATTCACCCTGTTTGTTAGGGTATATGGGACTTGGCGGCTATAAATATTTCTTAATCTGCTTTGCCCAAATGGAATACCCCTTGGCATTCATGTGAAGGTTATCTTCGAGAAAAATATCCTCCATCGGTGTTTTATTGGAATTTAGCATGGGATTCCAAAGATCAGCATAGGACACCTTTTTCTTTCCTCTGGCGTATTTTTTCAGAGTAGCATTGAGTTCACGGTAGTTGTCCGCCAATTCCCATCTGGCCAGACTGGGCTTGGGACTGATCAAAATGATTTCGGTTTGCGGGCGCTCCAAGTGGATTTGGCTAACGATCAGGTTATACGTTTCAATGATTTGTTCGACGGTTTTCCCGGCAGCCAGGTCATTATCTCCTTCATAGATAAACACCTTTCCGGGCTGATAATCCAAGACCAATTCATCCAGATAATACAGTAAATCACTGGCCTGGGAGCCGCCAAAGCCTGAATTGACTATTTTTTCTCCTGGAAAATCCTCCTGCAAACTTTTCCACATGCGGATGGTAGAACTTCCGGTAAAAACCACCGAAGCCTGAAAATCCTGCGGCGGATAATCCTGCGTTATTTGCCTGACCTGATCGGAAAATCGACCCGGGTCTTGAGCGAGTGAATCCGGTGAAAGGATTAAAAAAAGCAGGGAAAGGAATAGTAGATTTTTCATGGGGTACATCGTTAACGGGGCCTAAACTACCATAATAATTCGAAGAATTAAAACCTGCCAAAAAAATGACTGTCACAAAAACGGACATAAAAAGCGTACAGTTTTGGATTTTGGTGTACACAGGTGCTTAGCTGAGGCCTAATGGAAAATTTCCCGGATCGTATTTTCTTTCCTTCGGCCCGGCTATAAAAAGGTATGTGTCTGTAATATAGATGGTTATATATAATTAATCTCAAGATACGATTTTTCTTTTTTCCAGGTGTGCACGGCAACTTCCATGGTATACATTTTGAATGGCAATGTTCAAAAGATTATAGGATAGATGCATAATGTAGAGAAATTCCTGATAGTTTGTTCCGGTGCTTACCTGCCATTGGTGCGTAGGTGTCCGGCAAGTAGAAACAGGTTTATAGGGATTGGGGCAACGGTCCTTTTTACGGCAGTTTTTGCAGGACTATCTGTAAGCTATGCCTTGTCTACCATTTTTTCCTCTTTATGGGCAATTTTGGTCATTGCTTTGATCTGGGCCTTGATGATTTTTAATTTGGACCGGTATATTGTTTCCACCTTAAAAAAGCAGGATCAATTTCTTCCGGAATTCAAACAAGCCCTTCCCCGCCTGGTATTGGCTTTGCTGATCGCGCTGGTTATTGCCAAACCATTGGAGCTAAGGATTTTTGAAAAGGAAATCAACAGAGAACTGGATGAACAGCGTCTGGCTACGATAGAAAAAAGCCGGGAAAAAATTGCAGAAGGGTATCCGGAAATCAATGATTTGGAAAGTAAAATTGAGGGTCTCAGGGCTGGGATTGCCGCTAAAGAGGATTTTCGAAACCAAAAGCAAAAGGAATATGATCAGGAGAGATTTGGCGTAAAAACGGAAGGGACCACCGGGCTTGCGGGCATTGGCGTAAATGCTGAGAAGAAAGAAAGGCAACTGGATCAGGCAGAGCAGGATTACCAATATACCCAAAAGCTAAATGAAGCCAGGATTCAGGATCTGGAAGCGGAAATTAGGAGAATCAATGTATTGAAGGAACAGGAATTTCAAAACCAAATGGTGTCCCTGGATGCTTATGATGGATTGGCAGCCCGGTTACAGGCTTTTAGGGATTTGACGCTAAAAAATACGGCCATTTATTGGGCCAACTGGATGATTATTTTTTTGTTTGTCATGATCGAGATGGCACCCATCCTGGTTAAGTTGATGGGAAGCAGAGGACCTTATGACCAGTTGCTGGATTTCCATGAAGCAGGTATTGTCCTGGCAGGGGAGGAGCAATGGTACAAAAAATCCGGGGATAGCGCGTTGAGAAAGGAAGTTTTTGATGACGTGTATGATAAAAGGAAGGCGCATCGTGTCGATTTTGAACTGGGATTGCTTGGGGAAAAATAAAACAGCAGATAATACGCTATTCGACATTTGCCATGTCGAATCCAGATAAACAGGGTTTGCAAGCCTGATATACGTACAGCAAATTGGAGCTAATTTTCTTGTGGAAAACAAATTACCCTGGCTTTCCGACGGCGATCGGGAATCCATTAGGCAGGAGCGAACAAATTAAAGAAACTAAGTATTACCATAAAAACGTTATATTTTCATCATTAGAATAAATCCGTAAAAAGAATGGACATAACTACCAGAAAATTAAATTTTATACAGGACCTGTTATCGATTAGTGATGAAAAGATTATTGATAAGCTGGAAACTTTATTGAAAAAGGAAAAGCAGAAAGAAGCCCAACAGCCATCTGTTTATGATCTTTTGGGGGTATTGACTAAAGAAGAAGGGGAAGAAATGGAGAAAACAATAGCATCCTGTTGTGAAAACATCCATGAAGAAGACTGGAAATGATCCCTGCTTGCTCGATACAAATATCGTTATTGATTTACACCTATTCCAGAAAATGATATTTGGATAGCTGCAATGGCCCAAGAACACGGTTTACCGTTAGTTACCCGTGATGTCCATTTTAAGTATTTGCCTGATTTAAAGATTTTGTCCTGGTAAAATAACGTGCAATTCGACATTTGCCATGTCGAATCCAGATAAACAGGGTTTGCAACCCTGACAACGAAAGCGACCCATGATTCGTAGCTGTTTCCGAAGCTGGTACCGGGTTGAAGCATTTCCCTACATATACTCCAATACTCAGGAATTTACCACCAAATGGGGCAAAGCATATCTCTGATACTATGGTTAGCAGGCAATATGGGTTATGGGAGTATAGATGGCTCAAATCCAGATTTCACCAAAAACGCCCCATACTTCCTGTCATATTTTTACCCTATTACCCGCTTCATGCTTTCAGGGCTAATCAAATCCAATATATTATTTGGAATTTTTGATTCCCGAACCCGATGAAAATTTGTATAGCCAAC
>JAWLFL010000070.1:0-18410 GCA_041685605.1 Cyclobacterium sp.
AATGCCTCTGACATGTCTATATTCTTATACCAGCCGCCGTTTTCTTTCTGGTAAAGGAGAATGTTTTTGGCTATTTGAATTGCCTGGTCCGACCCATACCAGGAAGCCTTTTGACACAAAATTTCGCTCCAGGAAATGCTAGGCTGCGACAGGCATTTAAAAGAGGGGCCATGAATAAGCAGGGGGAATAAGAAAAGAGCTTTAATAAATAGGCATTTTAGTTGCATGCTTTTGCTGGGTTTAAGGTTAATACTTAGGACACAAGTTACAAAAATCTTATAATATCAACAGTTGAACGATACGCTTGGGTTTCTCTCCGAAAGCGGTTGACAGTGGCAGTGAATCCAGGACCGCCTGTTTAATCTGTATGTTTATTTAGCCTGTTTTTTACCGGTCACGAATTTGCCGAAGCTGGTAAATTAACCTGATCTTTCTCATGTTTTTAGATGAGATTCCAAAGGCATTATGTCCTGTAATTACCTTAAATTTAAGACAGTAAATAAAATCAAGGTAGACCCTAAATTTTCTGAATCATGATGTTAAAAAATAAAGTTGCATTGATCACCGGTGGAGCAGGCGGAATTGGCCTGGCCACTGCAAAGCTCTTCTTGGAGGAAGGAGCGAAAGGCGTAGCCATTGTTGACTTTAGTGAAGAAAACCTGAAAATGGCAGAAGAGACCCTGGGATCAGAAAAGGTGCTGTACATACAGGCCGACGTGAGCAAGGCAGAGGAGGTTAAAAACTATACCAATAAGGTAAAGGCCGAATTGGGTAAGATAGATGTGTTATTTCTGAATGCGGGTACAGAAGGCGTGGTGAAGCCGATGGAGCATTATCCCGAGGAGACGTTTGATCAGGTGATGGGCGTAAATGTCAAAGGGGTTTGGCTGGGCATGAAGTATGCTTTTCCCATCATGAAATCTGACGGCGGGGGTTCGGTGGTCATAACTTCTTCCGTTGCCGGATTGAGAGGTACGGCCCAGGTAAGTGCCTACGTGGGCAGCAAGCATGCCACCATTGGGTTGATGCGCGTAGGGGCATTGGAAGGTGCTCCGGATAAAATTCGGGTGAATTCCATACATCCCTCGCCCGTTGATAATCGAATGATGCGATCCCTGGAGGACGGGTTTGCTCCGGGTATGGGGGATACGGTAAAAGAAAATTTCACCAAAATGATTCCACTAGGCCGTTATGCGGCTAACGAAGATATTGCTGACCTGGCCCTATTTCTGGCCTCAGACAAAAGCAAGTTCATTACCGGTGCTACCTATGTCATTGATGGGGGATTTACAGTCTGATCTACGAAACCCCTGGGTTTTCAGGAGTCCAGGGGTTCTAATTTTGTTCCGCACTTTTCACAAAATTCCGCTTCGGGACCATGGTTTTGATGCCCACATCCGGGACAGAAGCTAGTGCTATTTTTTATCGGTTTTTTTTGATCAAACCTGGCGGCCGTCATTTCAGAGCTAACGATGCCAGTAGGAATGGCAATAATGGCATAGCCCAGAAGCATGATGAGTGCTGCCACAAACTGTCCAAAATCGCTGGTGGGAGCAATGTCTCCGTATCCCACGGTGGTCAAGGTGACAATGGCCCAATACATAGAACGTGGAATAGAGGTGAAACCGCTCTCAGGGCCTTCGATGATGTACATAACCGAGCCCATGATCAGCACAATGGTAAGCACCGAGCCCACAAAAACCTGAATTTTAGTTTGACTGTTTTTAAGGGCACTTTTTAGGGCCGAGGCTTCGCGAATATAATGGGGAAGTTTTAAGATCCGGAGAATTCGCAAAAAACGTAGGGACCTGATGACCGTCAGGTATTGGGTTTGAAACAAAAATAGACTGAGGTAGGATGGCAAAATGGCCAACAAATCCACTAACCCATAAAATCCAAAAATGTATCCGGGTTTATCATTGCTAAGCCAGATCCTCAATAAATATTCGAAGGTAAATACTAGTGTAAAAAACCATTCGAGGCCATACAAAAAAGTACCGTAATCCCTATGAATTTCTTCCACAGAGTCTAAAACTACTACCGAGACACTCAACAGAATGAGAATCAACAGCACCAAATCAAAGTTTTTAGATGCCCGGTCATCGGATTCGTAAATAATATGCGCCAGTCTTTTTTTGGAAGGGAATGGATTCATAACTTCTAGCAGTAGCTGCGAATATACAAATAGAACATTATTTTGAATTTAAGCACACTTTTTATTTCAAAAAATATTCTAATAATCAGGTTTTCGCGTGAGGGTTCCGATACGAAAAGCTTAATTTCTAAAAAAAGCTAGGATATAGTGAAAAAAAATCCATATATTTGCATTTCATATCTATAAAAATGGATTATAGATATAAATTTACCTATTAACCTAACTTCAGGATTCATATCTCTATTATGATTAGATCATCCTTTCTTGAGTCCATTTTTCAAATAGCCACGATCAAATTGCGAGTGACTAGCGGTTGGATCAATTCCCTCTCACCATATGAAATGGCTATAACACCAATCCACGTTGGTAATTATTTGCCTAACGAAAGGGGAATAAGAAAAACAAGTTTTAGGGAAAAGGTAATTTTTTTTTTCTATTTTACGAAAGCAACTTTTAATTTAATATCAGTCCGATAAAGAGGTACCGATGCGTGTTGATCCAATGCTGACGTTCGGAAAGCCTATTGATCGAACTAACGAGATGAATTCAAACGAAACTTATAAATAGTGACCTGCCCGCAAGAAATGGTGCACAAGATTGGAGAAGGAGTAAATGAAAACAAGGAAATTTTTGAGCGAAACCAACATTGACACGGAGGTAGGATCCCAGAAAGTCCTTGATCTATTTCGAGCGCAGGTCAAAATTTCGCCGCAACATCAGGTGTTAAAGGACGAGCAAGTGGGGTATACGTACGCCCAACTGGACACTTTTTCGCAAAAAATAGCTCGCTTTTTACAGGGTCCTGAATTTGCCCATCAGCCCCTGATTCCGGTGAGTATGGGTCGCTCTTTCCGCTACATTGCCACCATTCTGGGAATCCTAAAATCAGGAAAGGCCTTCGTCCCGTTAAACCCTGATTGGCCGGGAAAAAGAAAACGAACGATCCTGGAGCAGCTGGGTTCGGAGGTACTTGTTACCGATGAGAAAGAAGTACACTTCAGTTCAGAAGGTTCACACATTGCCGTCTACACCTACGCGCATATTTTGGAGACTGAGAAGGAGGAAATGTTTCCGACTTTGAAGGTCAATCCCGAAAGCCTGGCCTACGTGCTCTATACTTCCGGAAGTACCGGAGAGCCAAAGGGGGTCATGGTGAATCACCGCCAACTGTTCGAGGCTACCCAAAGCAGAATTGATTATTACGACTGCGTTCCGCATTTATTGCTGATTCCGCCGCTTACATTTGACGCTTCCCTGGCAGCCATTTTTTGGCCATTGTGCACGGGAGGGAGTCTTGTCATCGGTTCTATCAATTCCATCCAGGACGTGGATGTCCTTCCTGGCTTGTTGCAAGGAACCGACACCTTGCTGTGTGTTCCGGCCTACTACCGCTTTCTCCTGGATCAGGATCTATTGCAAGGCCAGCAATTGGAAAGAGTAATTTTGGGTGGGGAAAGTCTGCCGGAAGACCTGGCAGCCAACCATTTTGGCACCATGAAACAGGTACGGCTGTACAATGAATACGGTCCCACAGAGGCCACCATATGGGCAACGGTAGAAGAAATCAAGCCGGGTCAGGGTCCGATTGCCATCGGCAGTCCGGTTTTGGGTGTCCAATGCTATGTCCTGGACCAAGACGGCAACAGGTGTCCCGAGGGAGCGACAGGAGAATTATTTATCGGAGGTGGGCAGGTGTCTCTGGGATATTGGAAAGACCCGGCATTGACGGCAGCCCGTTTTCGTCCAGATCCTTTCAGTGAGGAAAAGGGAGCCAAAATGTATGCAACGGGGGACCAGGTTCGGATGCTTCCAAGCGGCTCATTGGTATTTGAAGGAAGGAAGGACAGACAGATTAAGTTTCAGGGCAACCGAATAGATCTTTCAGAAATTGAAAAAGCACTGTATGACACCGGCGAGGTAAAAGAAGCCATGGCCCTTCTTTCCAAATCGACAGCGGGCCGGGAGCAGGTGGTCCTTTTTGTGGTGCCCAAAAGAAAATTGGATCCGGAAACCTGCAAACAGCGGTTAGGCCAGCAGCTTCCCGCTTACATGCTCCCGGGCGAAATTCAAATCAGGGATCACTTTCCGCTCACGGAAAATGGAAAGGTAGACCAGGCCGCGTTACTAGCTGAATTAGCAGCCAGCCAGAATAAACGTACGGAAACTACTTCCGCCCCGGAGCTAGCGTATCTGAAAGATGCTTTTGAGCATGTTCTAGGAGTGGACCGCATAGATCCCTCGCGCAATTTTTTTGAGGTAGGAGGAAATTCCCTGGCTGCCATGCGGCTAGCCGCTCATTTGAAAAAGGAACTTGGCTTTAAAATTAGTGTGGCATCGATTTTTGAATACCCCACGATCTCTGAACTACACGGATTGCTCCAGAAACGCAAGGCTGAAGAACCGGAAACATTGGATGCTTCTGGTTCTTCCGTTAAAGAACCGATTTCCCCCGTTTCTTCAGCTCAAAAATCTCTTTGGCTGGTGGATCAGATGGAAGGATCGCTTGCCTATCACCTTCCAGTCACCTACCTGCTAAACGGGAAGCTGGATCCAATGGTGCTGGAAGAAGCCATCCGGGAGGTGCTGAAAAAGCACGAAGCCCTCCGAACCTGTATAACAGGAATCGATCAGGTAACACGTAAATCTGAAAAGGACTGGCACTTGCTCATCAGTGAGGAACCAGGAAAGCAATTTTCCAAAGCCCATTACCAGAAAAAATTCGCTCCTTTTTTTCAACGTCCCTTTGATCTCAAAAGTGACTTTATGATCCGTGGCATGTTGGTTACGGATGGGAAAAATACCCATGCCCTTGGGCTGGTTTTTCATCACATTGCTTTTGATGATTATTCCATGAAGGTATTTCTTCATGAGTTATCTGATCATTATCGCCGTTTACTTAGCGGAAGGAAAATGGATAGGGAGGTTGCTGTTACGGACTATTCGAGCCTGATCCGGCAACAGGAGGATTTGATAAAGCAGCCCGAATTTAAAACCGGTATGGCTTACTGGAAAGAAGCCCTGGCGGGAAGTGAAATCCTGAAATTGCCTAAAGAAAGCCAACAAGCAAGCTCAGATGTTCGGGAAGCGGGGATCATTCGCTTTGAAATGGAAAACGATGAATTCGGCCCCCTTGCCAAGCTGGGTGAAAGGAATCAGGCGACCCTTTTCATGACCTTTTTGGCCGTTTTTAAAGTGTTGCTTTACCGGTATAGTAATCAGCGAGATATATCTGTGGGTAGCCCCATACTAAACCGTGATTTGCCCGGCTCCGAGGAGATGATTGGTTATTTTATCAATACCCTACCCTTGAGATCGCGGATAAATCCTGAAGATGCTTTTAGTGCCTTTTTGCAGCAGGTTAGGAAAGAGGTGTTGATTGCATTGAAATTCAGTCAGGTTCCATTGATTAAACTGGTAGAAGCATTTGCTCCGGGCGATCGGGACAGTAAGCCTTTTTTTAACACCCTTTTTGTCATGCATCAAGGTACGGCGGATGCCGGAAACCTTCAGGTTCCCGGTGTCGAAGCCAGTAACCTGGAAACGGATCCGCTTGCCGCCAAATACGACCTAACCTTGACCCTTTCCGGAGACTCCAACCGGCTTAGCGGAATCCTGGAATACGATAAAGGACTATTTGCCCCGGAGACCATGCGCCGAATGCTTGCTCATTTCAGGCGTTTGGTAAAAGTGATTCCCGAACAGCCGCAACTACCAATCAACCGGCAGCGGCTGCTATCCGGAAGGGAAATGGAAGCGCTTTCAGGTAGCAATAACGTTGATCCGAAGCGAATAGACAGAAGCTTTTTCGACCGGTTTGAAGAACAGGTTCGGGAGTCAGGAAATGCCACGGCCCTGTGGCTGGGAAAGGATCGGCTTCCTTTCCGGGCCTTGGACCAGCAAGCAAATCAAATGGCGACCTGGTTAATAGGGGAAGGAGTCAGTCAAGGGGATCATGTGGTCCTCCTGGTGCAAAGAGGAAAAGAAATGGTAGCGGCCATGCTGGCTATTTGGAAAGCAGGAGCTGTCTACGTACCGGTGGATCCGTCCTACCCGAAAGAAAGGATAAACTTTATATTAGCGGATTGTGGAGCCAAATTCCTGCTGGCGGACGAGAAATCCCATGGAGTAACCGACCTGGCGGAAAATAAAGGGAAATTTCTTCTATTAGAGGACGCAAATCTTGAAAATTCGGAAAGGGAATTGGGTCGGATACCGTTATTTCCTGAACAAAGGGCCTACGTAATCTACACTTCCGGCAGCACGGGAAAACCCAAAGGAGTCGCGCTTACGCATGGCAACCTGGCTGCATTTCTCGACTGGTGTGGAAGCGAATTCAAGCCCGATAGTTTCGGACTTATGTACGCGGCTACCTCCATGTGTTTTGACCTTTCGATTTTCGAATTGTTTTTTCCCCTGGCTTACGGAAAGCCCATCCGGATCCTCCAAAATGGGCTTGAGATTCCCGAATTCCTGGCTCGAGACCGAGATGTTTTGATCAACACCGTCCCAAGTCTGGTTCAGAAGTTGGTGGAAGAAAGGGTGGACCTATCTTCTGTCAGCCTTCTAAATATGGCGGGCGAGCCGATTCCACAAGGGCTTATCGATCGGCTGGATCTGGAAAAAATTTCAGTACGAAACCTATACGGTCCCACGGAAGACACCACTTACTCCACTTGTGAAAAAATTCAGGTTGGCGGGGTGCTTTCAATCGGAAGACCCATTGCTGGCAGTTATGCCTATATTTTGAATCAGGATCTTCAGCCTTGTCCGGTAGGAGTTCCCGGGGAAATTTTCCTGGGAGGTAGCGGATTGGCACAAGGCTACCTAAACCGGCCGAAATTAACGGCAGAAAAATTCATTCCTGATCCCATGGATACGGTGAGCGGAGCCCTAATTTACCAAACGGGTGATAGGGGCGTGTGGCAACAGGACGGTAAAATTCAATTCCTGGGCAGGCTGGATAATCAGGTGAAATTCAATGGATACCGGATCGAATTGGATGAAATAGCTTACGCCTTGCAATCCATTAAGGGAGTAAAAAATGCAGCAGTTGTCCTTCAGAGCGGCTCCTCGGGGGAGAAGATTTTAACCGGGTTTTTCACAGGCGATAAGCAACTTGACGCAAAAGAGCTGATAGAAAAGGTAAAAAAAGGGTTGCCTTCCTACATGGTTCCATCCCGGATGCAGTATTTGGAAGATTTTCCCCTTAGCCCGAATGGAAAGGTGGACCGGAAACAACTTGAAAGTACCCCTACACCCCAAATCGAGGAGGATGATTTTGAAGCACCGGCTACCTTGCTGGAAAGCGATCTGCTGGAGTTGTGGCGAAAAGTACTTCAATCAGATACTCCGGGAATAAAAGATGACTTTTTCTTATCCGGAGGAAATTCCTTGCTAGCCATTCGGCTGATCGGGAGAATAAAGGAATCCCTGGAAGTTGAATTGAGTATCAGTGAGTTATTCGCCCATCCTACGGTATCCGAACTGGCGAAGTTTATAAAGGAAAAGGAGTACCAGGAAGTAGAAAACACCCGGATAACGCCATTCAGGCCCCGTCCGGAGGTCGTGCCCCTTTCCTTTGGGCAGGAAAGTCTCTGGTTGACGGATAAGCTGGAAGGCTCCAATCAGTACCATATTCCCATCCTTTTAAAACTAACGGGGGAAACCCGAAGAGAGGTACTGCAGGAAGCGATCAAAAGCATTTTGGAGCGCCATGAAGTCCTGCGAACGGTTATTAAGGAACAAGGCGAACATACCTGGCAACAGGTGCTACCCGTCTTGGGATGGGAGCTATTTGCGTCTGGCCAAAACCCACCTGAAGATGCTTTCCAAATTCCAAACGAGGATATGGCTGAATTTTTGGAAAGGCCCTTTGATCTTGGGAAGGATTTTATGATTCGTGCTAAAATGTATTCCCTGAGTCCAGATCAATGTTTATTGTTTGTGGTTGTACACCATATTGCTTTCGACGGCTGGTCCATACCCGTCTTTATCAAAGAGCTTTTTGCGCTGGTAAAGGCAGAAAAAACGGGCGAAAGTTTGTTTTTACCCCATTTAAAAATACAATATGCAGACTATGCCTTGTGGCAACGAAAACGGCTAAGTGGGCCGGGGTTTGAGCAGAAATTACGTTACTGGAAAGAAAAGTTGAAAGGCGTGCAAGCCCTTAACCTGTTCAGGGGAACTGAGCAGGTTCATCAACGAACCCACGAGGGAGATATACTGGATTTTTTCATTGATTGGAACCGGAGAAAAGACATGTTGCGATTGGGCCAGACGCTTGGCGTTTCGCCATTTATCATTTTACTGACTGTTTTTAAATCGCTGATGGAGCGAAGCAGCGGGCAGCAAGATCTATGCGTAGGCACGGCAATGGGAGGAAGGAAACAGGTGGAAGCCGAGCCGCTTATAGGGTACTTTGTCAATCCCTTACCCATTCGAAGTCTTATCCATCCCGAGGAATCGTTTAAACAGATTCTGTTGGAAGTGAAACAAAATGCGCTCGAAGCCTTCGATTATCAGGAGGTTCCTTTCGAGAAGATAGTAGCTGCCACAGCGCAGCGCAGACAATTCGGTGTCAATCCACTTTTTCAGGTTATGTTTGTTATGGAATATGGCAACGAGGACCTGAACAAGGCAGAAGGTTTAGTTATGGAAGTGATGCCCTTCGCTCAAAGCACTTCCAAGTTTGACCTTACGTTTTTGGTTAAGGAAGAATCCAATGGCATTCGGGTCCGCATCGAATATTCCAAGGACTTGTTTGATGCAGAAACGGTTAAAACCCTAGCCGCCCAATACAAACAGATCCTAGGGGCAGGGTTGGCTAATCCGGATCAAGGATTATCCCTGCTACTGCCAAGCCAGAAATTTCATGGCCTGGGCAAAATAGAACCCCTTTCCGAAATACGCGGGCGGTATACTCCTATACAGCGCCTTATGGAGGCGGTGGTAAGCCAGCAGGGCAAAAGGACGGCCGTGTTTTTTGGGGACCAGGAAATGTCTTTCGATGAACTAAATGTCCGGGCGAATCAATTGGCCGGGTATTTATTGGAGAAAGGGCTTCAAAAAGGGCAAATTGTGGGTATTGTATTGGAAAGATCTCCGGAATTTCTGGTAAGTATTCTAGGTATTCTCAAGGCAGGAGGGGCGTATTTGCCTGTAGATATCGTGTATCCTGACCACCGAATAGATTACATGCTGGACGATTCCTGCACGTTTTATATCACCGGAAAGAAGGTGATTCGAAAGGCAACAACGAAGGTTCAAAAGATAGTTTGGGAGGATTTTACGGATCGGTGCATGGAATACCCGAGCGATAATCCAAAGATAACTTCTTTGCCTGAAGATGCGGCATATATAATTTATACCTCGGGTACTACAGGTAGGCCAAAAGGGGTGGTATTGAATCACCTTAACCTATTCCATTTTGTTTCTGTAGTAGCATCGCATCCAGGCATTTCTCCGAATGATAAAATTCTTTCCATCAGCTCGGTTTCCTTTGATATTGCACTTCTGGAGACGTTGGTTTCACTTGCATTCGGTGCCCAGGTGGTGATGGTGGATAACGATCAACGAAAAGACCCCCGTTTCATCATCAAGGAGTTGGAAAAAAGGGAAATCACCGTTTTGTTTGCTACCCCATCCCACTGGAAATTATTACTGGAAGGAGGCTGGAACCGCCGCTTCGAAAACCTCCGGATGATCAGCGGCGGTGAACCCCTTGAAAGAAAACTGGCGGATCGCTTGCTACCACTCTGTACCGAGCTGTGGAACGTGTACGGTCCTACTGAGACAACGGTATATGCTACTATTAAACGCATTCAAAGGTCAGAGGAGGAGATCACCGTTGGAAAGCCGGTACGCAATACCCAAATCTTAATAATGGATAAGTCTGGAAATCCGGTTCAAAAGGGAAGAAAAGGGGAAATATACATTGCAGGCCATGGTGTTGGGAGGGGTTACCTGAATCAGCCGGAACTTACCAATGAGAAGTTTACAGAATGGCAGACTGGTGACGAAATGCCCGTTCGGGTCTATAAATCCGGAGATCTCGGTTGGATCAATGCTTTCGACGAAGTGGTCGTCAGTGGTCGTTTGGATCATCAGGTCAAAATCAGGGGATATCGAATTGAACTGGCGGAAGTGGAAAGCGGGATCAGACAGTTAGAGGGGGTCACAGCGGCGATCGTTAAAGTCAGAAAAGATGGATACGGGCAAGCGTTTTTGACTGCCTATCTTTCCCTGGATCGGGAAATGTCCTATACTATTCAGGAATGGCAATATCCCGACACCGAGTGGGTACGCACCTGGAAAGATGAACTGGCGCAAACACTTTCCGATTACATGATCCCGACAGAATTTATTTGGATGAGGGCCTTTCCGCTGTTGGAAAATGGCAAGGTAAACCGGAATGCGCTACCGGATCCTGACAGGCGAATCGTTTCCGCTTCCAAAAAGGTTGAGGCAGGCCTGGAGCCAGAAGAAAAATTGGTAGCGGATATTTGGAAAGCCGCTTTGGGACTGTCATCCATTCACAAAAAGGATAATTTTTTCGAAATAGGAGGGCATTCCCTGACAGCGGTGAAGGTGATGGTTCAACTAGAAAAAGTTTACGGTATCCGATTACCTCTGTCGGTACTGTTTAAATATCCGACCATTCAAAAATTGTCTCAAGCCATCAAAAGTGGTGTTCTTGGTGATAGTGAATGGAAAAGCCTGGTGGCCATCAAAAAGACTGGTTCAAAGCCGCCGTTGTACATTGTCCATGGAGGTGGTTTGAATATTTTGCCTTTCTATGCCGTGGCAAGAGAGATGGACCGGGAGCAGCCGGTATTTGGCATTCAAGCCAAAGGACTGGACGGGGTCGAGCAACCCTTGCATTCAGTGGAAGCGATTGCTTCCCAGTACCTTGGGGAAATTTTGCAGCAAAATCCGGATGGTCCGTACTTTTTGGCAGGATATTCGTTAGGAGGAATAATAGCTTTTGAAATGGCTATGCAGTTAAAGAAAATGGGGAAAAGTGTGGAAAAACTGGTGTTTTTTGACACTTACGCCTTTCAAAGCGATCATCATGAACATTTCCAGATACGCTTTCAGAATAACATTCGGCATTTTCTGGGAAAGCGAAAATTCGATGTGGAATTAATGATCCACCATCCGGGGATTTTTAAACGCATTAAAAAAGCTTCGTTTGAAAGGAAAATGGGAAAAATACGGAAATGGTTTCGACCGGAACAGGAAAAAGCCGAGTCCTCCCTGCTTAAAACCTATAAACGAGTAGAATACGTTTATAAGGAAGCATGCCGGGATTACGAAATCAAGTACTACGATGGAACAGTAGACCTGATAAAGGCCAAAATAGCATCGGGGTATCTACCGGACAAGGAAGGTTTCGGCTGGAAACCCCATACCCGGGAGCTAAAGGTCTGGGAAGCCGAAGGAGAGCATATTACCATGCTTTCTCCTCCAAATGACACCTCGTTTGCGAGGTTATTACAACATGTATTAGATCAAGAAAATAAAAAATAATACCTACCTATTAATTTAAATCAAATGAAAAAGTTACTTCTTTACCCATTCTTGTTGATGGCATTCTCCATCGCCTGCACCGTAGACGATCCGGACCCGGATCCGGAACCTGAGAACCCCAGGGATCCGGATATCGTGGTGCCCATCGACGAAAATACCACCATTGTTTTTACCCCACAGGCGGAAGCAGCCGAAAGGTTAGGTACTTCAGATTCCTACACGCAGATTCTTAGTAAGTTTGACCTGACCTCCCGAACACAAAACAAAGAAAGCACCGAAGAGGAAGATTACCTGACTTTCGCATCGCAACAAGCTCAGGCTTGGACGGATAGGGAGAAGACCGTTTTGGAAGAACGCATCCTGGGGATAAAAGACAAGATTGATGCGCTGGGGCTGCAACTTGAGTTCCCGGAAGAAATTCTATTGATAAAATCAACCATGAACGAAGAAGGCGGCGCAACCAGCTACACGCGTGAAAATTTCATAGTGGTGCGGGGCCTGGTGAATGAAAGTTTTCTAATCCACGAGTTGTTTCATATCCTGACCCGGTTCAAGCCGGAAATCAGAACGGAACTGTTCGAAACCATCCATTTTACAGAAAGCAACCGAATCGCCTACCCCGAAGGTATTCGTGATTTCGTGATTACCAACCCGGATGCCCCTTTCTTAGAGCATACGATTACCGTGGAAATTGACGGGGAATCAGAAGAGGTGGTATTCATCCTTATCTCGGAGGAGGAATGGGATGGAGGGTCCTTTTTTACCTACCTGAAGCAACGCCTGATGTTTGTGGGGGGTGCAGCGGATGAAAAGGAGGCTATCCTGGTAGACGACATGCCGGTATTGAGAAATTTTGCTGCGGCTGCGGACCTGAAGCAAAAAATTGGAACCAACACCGATTATACCCTTCATCCCGAGGAAATTCTTGCGGAGCATTTCGTAATGCTGGTACAAGAACAGGAAGTTCCCGAACCTTCTTATATAGATGCCATGAAAGTGATTTTGCAGCAGCCATAAATACCATTATAGGTAAAAAGTTAAAAGGCCCCAGCGTTAGTTCTCTGGGGCTTTTTTGGTGTGGTATTACCAGCCGCCTCCGCCGCCGCCGCCACCTCCGCCTCCGGAGCTGCCGCCGCCGCCACTTCCGGATTTAGAACCCGGAGGGCTGGCAGAATTGCTTAAAACGGAACCAAACGAATTACCCAGACCTGAAGAGAATCCTGCCAGCGAACCTGCCGCAAAACCGGCTCCTGCATACCAGGCTGGTCGGTATCGGGTGGTACCACTTTGCTCCGCAGAGAGGGATTCCAGTCTCTTTTCCATGGCTTTGCCCCAGGCCTCTCCCACGTCCAGAGCAATGGCATAGGGCAGGAATTTTTCAAAAATTTCAGGGGTAACTCCCGGAGGGTTATACGTTTCCAGCAAAGGCTTTTCTGCAGCATTCAGGTACATGCGAAAGCCTTCGATTTCATCCATTATTGCTCTGCCCTTTTCGGTAGGAGCTTTGATTAGAAAAACGAAGGCAACATTTATAAGCCCCAATAGCAAAGCCATTAGCAGAAAACCATACGGTAAATTGGCACCAAAGTAGAATACCAATAAAAAAGGAAACCCAATTAGAAAAAAAAGACTGAACAGTTCTCCAATAATCGTACTGATCTTTACATAGCCGTAATCCAGGTAATGCATCACCGTCAAAAAGACTTTCCTGAGGAATGTAAGCAGGAAGATGGAAAATATTAGGCCCATGATCAAAAAGATGTTTTCTTCTTCCAGCGACTGGTCAATAGTATATTTTATTCCTGCAACTAAACTAATTATTGAAACAAGTATTCCAGGAATCAACCACTTGTAGTTATTTTTGAAATGGGAACTATGGAATCGGTCGTATAAGTCATTTTGAAGCTTTTTCAATGCACCACCTATTTTTTTGTGCTCTTTCTGATTCAAGGAGATCATTTGATCTCCACCAGTAAACAAACTGGACATGATCTTCTGATAACCGCTGTTGGTATTTTCAGGAGAATCCAACTTTTCCAGAACGTATTTCTTCTTTTTTTCTTCAATAATTTTTAAATACCCCCCGGTTGCCAGTTCTACGATGCCCGCTACGTAAGACTTGGTATCAAAACCCATCTTGTAGAGGTATCTTACGGCTGAGGCATCCAATCCCTGAGGAATATCAAAAATGGGATAAATCCCCCCCTTATGCGGGTCCTTGCCAACTTTAGTCCAGGCATAGTAATAATACCCGAAGCAAAGTAAAATTCCCAGTAAAAGGGATAGGATGCCAGCATTATCGCTGAGAAAACTCCGGGCCTTTTCGGCCGCACCCGGAGGTTCTATCAGACCCTTTTGCCAGGAAACGGCAACTGTCAACGGTTCGCGGCGATTCAGGGGTTCCGTTACCGCTACAAATAATTTCCTTTCAGATTCCTTCCGGATATCACAGGGACAGCTCTCGCTGCCAACCGGTCCGGCATAGGCCGCATACTGGCCTATTTCTCCCCCTTCTGGTAAGGTAATCCGGGCAGAAGCCTCTAAGATTCTGAAATCCCACTGATCTCCGATGGCATTCCAATAAAGCTCGTCGTAGGTTTCAAAAAAGCCTATTTGCCGGCTGGTGGTATATCGAATGGAATACGTGTAAAGCCCTGGGTCCAGAAAGGTTTTTTCATCTCCGATCCGGATTACCTCATAGTCTCCCTGTCGGATTACCTGATAAGGTTCCTCCTCGCCATCTTTTTTTACCTCGAGAACGTCGAAGCCGACCTTTACCTGATTATTGTAGCGATCCCGGTAACGGACAGGGAAGCTTCGGAAAATACCTCTTTTAATGGCATCACCGGTGCTTCTTACTTGTATTTTTTCGGTGACATCCAGGGATCCATCCAGTTGGATCTTAATTTCACTGTGGTAAGACAGGATTTCTTCTCGTTCCTGGGCCTGTAAGGACCAACTACCTGAAAATAGGACAGCCAGGTAAATGAGCCATCGTAATCGTTTTAGCATATCAACTTAAGTTAATTTCGGGAACCATCCGATCGGAGTCGTCCGTCAAGGCAAAGAATTCAAATTTTTCAAAGTGAAAAATGCCGGCGATTAGATTGGAGGGAAACGATTCTATTTTAATATTGAGCTCCCTCACGGTGCCGTTGTAGTATCTTCTTGATTTTTGCAGGGTGTTTTCAATTTCTGAAAGCTGTTCTTGTAACTTCAGGAAATTTTTATCCGCCTTTAATTCCGGGTAAGCCTCCGCTACCACCATCAATCGCTTCAAAGACCGCCCCAATTCTGCGGCAGTTTTGGCTTGATCAGGAATCGATTGACCGGCAATGCTTTCACTGCGAAGCTTGGTAATCTCTTCCAGCAATTGCTGTTCGTGGTTGGCATATCCCTTTACCGTTGTCACTAGATTGGGAACCAGGTCGGCCCTCCTTTTCAACTGAACATCAATGCCACTCCAGCCTTCCCGAGCGTTGTTTCTCAAACGAATGAGTCTGTTGTAAATCTGTATGGTCGTTAAAACAAGGAGACCAAGAACCACTAAGGCAATAATCATAACAGCAAGATATTAAATGTCTTTTCATAATACAAAAAAGTAAATGAGTCAAAATTTTTTGACAAAAGTGAATCCCTGACAAATTTTGACGGAATTTTATAAAAGTAAGATACTTTATTTTCCTTAGATAGACCTCCTATGCAAGACATTATTTTCTATTGGAAATAGTGCATTTCAGTGTAAATAGTGCTGAAAAATCAGAATAAAGGAGTTGGTTCTCTCATAGGTACAGAAAATAAAACGAGGCATTTTTTTTTCGGCGGCGATTGATTAACCGGAAGATTGGTTAATTTTGATCAGATTCAAATCACCTAAAAAGAACCATCAATGGATTTAAAGAAATTTAATACCCTGAAACGTAATTACGATACGTTTATTCAGGAGGCGGAACAGGCCATCAATCAAAAATCGGCCAAGGAGCAAACCCGCTCGGTTTGGTTTGACCGGCAGACCATTGAAGCACTTTTGGCTCAGACAGATGCTAAGACGGGGGGCATTAAAATTTATTTAGGCATGTACGATGAAGATACCCTGTCCGAAAGAGAGGATCCGGAAAGGGCAAAAGAATACATCGGAAAGTTGACGGTTATTCTTACTGCTTCTAATGATAATCAGGATCCGGATCAGGAAAAGATGATTATAAATGGAGGCAAGGTTTGCCCTCCGGATTGCTGAGCCGCCCCGCGGACATAAAACCACCTAAATCATGACTTTTCCTGTTTACCTTTCCTGTATTGGGCTTGGGTTGCTGTGTTCCCTGGTTTCCCTTTCTCTAAGGAAGCCGCAAAGAGAAGAGAAAAGAGCGCATGAGTACATTTTTTTTCTCATTTTCTATGTGTTGGCCTTTGAGCTGTATGCCTTTTATCTCGTGCAGAACGGCCAAAAAAATGTACTGGTCTATAATATCTTCTTTGTCTGCGGAGAAACGCTGCTGATTTTAATTTATTTGAAATCATTGGTTGACTTGGAAACGGTGAAAAAGCGAATAGATCAATTCATGATGTTTTTCACTGTATGGGCTATTGTAAACAGTATCTTTTTTCAGAAACCAACCGATCTGTTCCAGCAATACACCCACCTGTTGGGTAGTTTTGGGATTGTGGTTGTGAGTTGCTACCTCTTATACCGGGTTTTTCTTGAGGAAGGGTTCTGGGATCAACCCTTGCTCAGAGTGCCTCATTTTTGGAATGTAGCGGCTATCCTGCTGTTTTACTGTCCCAATTTTATTTATTTTGGAGCAATAAATATTCTTTGGGATATCGACAAATGGTACCTGACGGTATTGGCTTCTATGAACCGGGTTTTTGCGGCACTTTTGTACCTTATTCTTGGGCTTTCCTTTTATTCTTCCTACATTTTTTCCACCAACCGGTATGGAAGGTAATTCATTACCTACATTTCTCGCCATCCTTACGGGGGTGGTGTTGATGGTGATCATGGCCGTATTTATAATCGCCATTGTGATCATCCACAAACAGCGACAAATAAAAAACCGGCATCGAATTCAACTTCTGAAAGCCGACTATGAAAATACAATTTTGAATGCAGAAAAGGAGATTCGCGAGCAAACCCTTCTTTTTGTAAGTCAGGAATTGCACGACAATATCGGTCAATTGCTTTCCCTGACCAAGTTGGTTCTGAATAATCCGGATGGCTCCGGCGTGCACGAAGGGAAAAAACTGATCAATCAGATTATTAGGGAAGTAAGAAGTTTGTCCAGGTCTATTAATAAAGATTACCTCAGTTCCCTGGCATTCGAGGATTTCCTGGCCGGGGAACTGGAAAAGATTGAAAAAAGTGGTTTTTGCGCCACTAGGTTTGAAAAATCCGGGAACTCCTTTGAGGACTTGGAAGGGGACAGGAAATTGGTGTTGATCCGGATGGTTCAGGAATGCCTCAACAATGCCATCAAGCATGCCTCTCCCACCTTGATTTCAATAAATATGCATCAGGAAGCGGGGATTCCCACCTTACTGATCCGGGATGATGGGGTGGGATTCGATCCGCATTCCGAGTCCTCCGGTTTAGGGATAAAAAACCTCAAGTCAAGAATCAAAGCCATCAATGGCCGGGTAGAGGTAGTTTCGGGTAGTAGTGAAGGAACGGAAATAAAAATTCAATTTGAAAACCCAGCTGGGAGTTAAAATGGCAGCAAAGACCCGGATTATCTTAGCAGACGACCACAAGCTTTTTGCTGCAGGCATCGAAAACCTGCTGTCAAGAGAAGCGGACTTTGAGGTAGGAGGAGTCTATCATAACGGCAAGGAAGCATTGGAGGCCCTGGAGAACGTAAAAGCGGATCTGATTATTACCGATATGAACATGCCTGGCATAAACGGATTGGATATTCTGCAACACATTAAAAAGCGCCGATGGAAGATAAAGACCATCGTACTTTCCATGTACGATGAAGAGGCAATTTTTCAGAAATGCATTCGGCAGGGGGTGGATGCTTACATTCTGAAAAACGCAGATCCGGATGAATTGATTTTTACCATCCGGGAAGTAATGGAGGACCGGTACGTTGCTAATTTTGAACAGGTGTTGAAACAAGCCGAGGAGGATGAGTTTGACCAATACGACCACTTCAAAGCCGCCTTAAAATTATCCAAAAGAGAACTGGAAATCCTTAAGTGGATCGCCCAGGGGAAGAGCAATAAAGAGATCGCCGATGGGCTTCATTTGAGTATCTTTACTGTAGAAACCCACCGAAAGCACCTGCATCGCAAATTGGAAGTTTCTTCTATGGCAGAGCTGGTAAAAAAAGCTCTGGATATGGGACTGGGATGAGCGTAATTAAGATTTCAACCGGGCAAGCGGAGTGATTCCCGCTTTTGTTGATTGGTTCATTTCCACCAATATTTCAGCATCAAGGGGGATAAAGACATCCACCCGGGAACCAAACTTGATAAATCCAAATTCGTGCCCCTGGACCAGCGGGTCTCCCTCTTTTACATAGCATTTGATTCTCCTGGCCATGGCTCCGGCTATCTGCCGGACCATAAGTAATAAGCCGCTGGGATGCTCCAGCACCAGGGAGGTGCGTTCATTTTCCGTGCTGGACTTTGGATGCCAGGCTACCAAATATTTCCCGGGATGGTATTTGAAAAATTTTAATACACCCGTTATAGGAGAGCGGTTTACATGTACATTGATCGGAGACAT
>JAWLFL010000300.1:0-4487 GCA_041685605.1 Cyclobacterium sp.
GGAGTACCATTGGGAGTGGTGCTGGGATCCGCCGCATCATGTACATGCACCGGATACTGCATGCCATCCAGTCCGTTTTCCAGGCGGATGGTCACTTCGGCATTGCCGTTTTCCATTTCTGTGATTTCCAGTTGGGCGGATAGGTTTCTCGGATGATCCCCTTCTCCATCTCCATTGTACGCCGTGGCTGGATTGTCCAGCAATTGCCCCTCGTTGAATCCGTAGTCATAGGTTTCCATGCCTGGAGTAAAAGGCATTTCCGGTTCCGGATCATCATTGCAGGCCGTAAAGAGCCCCAGTCCGGCTACCATTATTCCCAAACTCATTGTTTTCGTTACATTCCAATACTTTTTCATGGTCAATTAAAATTTAGCAGTTTAACACTTTTTCTTAGTTGGAAGGAATTACGAACTGCCGGGACATTTTGGATCACCGGGATGCTGACTTTTTTAAAAAATGGTTAACTTGCTTCGGTTATAGACAGAAGATAATGGTCCTTCTGACTGTAGAGAATGCATTTTGTCTTACCGATTTTTTTTTCATTTATAACTGAACAGCACATGTATTATTCCGATTCAAGAAGTGCAGCACGGAGACTCTATCGGAAACTCAAGCTGAATTGGGTGTTCAGCACCTCTTCTTTTCTTGGGAATTTTCTGCTGGCCCTGTTGATATCCTATTTTTTCAGGAAAATCGGGTACGATCCCCAGGTAAATTTTGTATTCTTCATCAGTATTCTTGCGATCGGCTTGTGGATTACGGAGGCCATGCCTCCCTTTGCCGTCGGTATTTTTATCATTGCGGCTTTGCTGACAGGGTTCAGTACCGACTGGTTTTTCGAAAAGACCATGCCTCCGGATCTATATGTGAGTACCTGGACCAGCAATGTGATTTGGCTACTACTAGGGGGCTTCTTTCTGGCCAAAGGCATGAGTCTGGTAGAGCTGGACCGGCAACTGTTCCGATTTACAGTCAAGCGATTTGGGCAAAAACCGCAAGGTCTTTTGCTAGGCTTGATGATGACCACGGCCATCGCCAGCATGATCATGTCCAATACGGCCACGACGGCGATGATGATTTCATCGATCATCCCCCTGGTACAACTAATCGGTAAAAAATCTCCCTATGGGAAAGCATTATTGACGGCCATCCCTGCCGCCGCTTCGGTAGGGGGTATCGGTACCATTATTGGAAGCACTCCGAATGCCATCGCCGTGGGAGCACTACAGGAAAAAGGGATCAGCATTACCTTTGTGGACTGGATGGTAGTAGGGTTTCCGACCGGTTTGTTGCTGGTATGGCTGTTTTGGAAATTCCTTTGCAAAACCCATGATTTCTCGGATGTCAACCTGGATTTATCGCTTTTGCCCAAGGGGCAGGGAGAAGTGGGGCGGTTTGAAAAAAATGCGGTTATCGTTACCTTGATCATTACCGTGCTGATGTGGTTGACGGAGGCATTGCACGGAATCCCCGTTGCGGCTACCTCTGCCATTCCCATTGTCCTGCTGACCATGACCCAGGTGATTCACTCCGAACATGTTCGAAGCCTTCCCTGGGACACGCTGATGTTGGTAGCGGGAGGCCTGGCATTGGGCATCGCCCTGGTAGAGGTGGGCCTGGCAGAAATCGTCATGCAAAAAATCAACGCCCTGCCTTTGCCAAATATGTTGATCGCCATCGTCTTTTGCCTGGTAGCCGTTTTGCTTTCCAATGTCATGAGTAACACGGCGGCTGCTTCCATATTGGTTCCACTGAGTTTGGCACTACCTGGCATTTACGGGATAGCCGGACCGGTGATGGTGGCCATTAGCTGCTCCTGCTCCTTGCTACTCCCTGTTTCTACGCCTGCTAATGCCATTGCCTATGCCACCGGCATGGTGGAACAAAAAGATTTTCGTTCCGGTGGATTATTTTTTATCTTTCTGGGACCGATAATTGCTTTTTTGGCCGTTATGGCCTGGGTCATGTTATTAATGTAAGCGACACCTTAACCACTTTAATCGATGAAAGTAATTTTGCTCTTGCCCCTATGCATTCTGCTTGCCTGCTCCGGTGTCAGGGATAAATCCGGATTGGAGGCCTTGGAAGAAGGTATTCTGTCCTTAATGCAAGCCACGGAAGGCGATTTTGGAGTGGCGTTCAGGATGCTGGATGATTCGGGAAAGGAATTACTTATCAATGAAAAGGAAGTGTTTCACGCAGCCAGCACCATGAAAACCCCGGTGATGATCGAGCTTTTTAAACAGGCCGGGGCGGGAAAGTTTGATTTGCAGGATTCCATTCTCATTGTCAACGAATTCACCAGCATTGTAGACGGCAGCCCTTTTAGCATGGATTTGGGGGTGGACAGTCAGGAAGGTCTATATGAAAGGATCGGTGAGAAAACGACGATCTATGAGTTGATGTATCAGATGATTATCAAAAGCAGCAACCTGGCCACCAATATTCTGATCGATTTGGTAGGAGCGGAAAAGGTTACCCAGTCCATGCGGGAGTTGGGAGCGGAGGACATTGAGGTGCTGCGGGGGGTGGAAGACCTCAAGGCTTTTGAGGCTGGTCTCAGCAATACCACTACTGCCCTGGACATGATGCTGATCATGGAGGCCATAGCCCTTGGTAAGGTGGAGGGTTCCGAGGAAATGATGAAGATACTTTCCGACCAGTACTTTAAGGACCTGATCCCCAAATTGCTTCCCGCAGATGTTAAAATTGCGCATAAAACGGGGTCCATTACGGGTGTGCAACACGATGCGGCCATTCTGGAATTACCCGATGGGAAACGCTATGTGCTGGTAATTCTGAGTAAAAATCTGACAGATGTGGCGGCGGGGAAGGAGACCATTGCGCAGATAAGTCGATTGGTTTTTGAATATGTTTCCGGGAAACCGGATGGAAAATTAGACGATTAAATTGGTATAAACCTCCGTTCGATTTATATACTGACTCGTTCTGAAAACCTCCAGTCCTTTGAAAGTGGGATTTGGACTCGTGCTGATTAGCGGTTAGTTATTACCGAGAGCTTTCTCAGCCTGATTAAATGGTACCGATTGGGGATCCTTTGCCATTTACTAAAAGCTCTATGGCCTGGAAGCACAGCGAATGCAATGAGCACTTTCCGGCACCAATAACAATCGGTTATGATTGATGGGTTCTCCGCAGCGGATGCATTTGCCAAAAGCCGCGGTACCCAATTTCCCCAGCCAATGCTGCAATCCCTTGATCTTTTTCTGGATTTTCAGGATTTGGGCCTCGTTTATGGATTTATTATTGATGTAGTCCATGCGGCTTACCCTGCCAATGGCACTATCCAGCCCCTGGGGTTGGGTCATTTTATTTTCTTGATTTCTTTCTAAGCATCTGAATGCTAGGATAGAAATGAAAGTCAGAATTTTTTATTTTGGGGTATTAATCCTTAGTTAATTTTCGAAATATTATTTCGAAACTATTAAAAATGAATTACATTTGCATCTTAATTCTCGCCTGGAATAACCAAATTCAACACTAGAAGGCCTCATTTTTTAATCAGGTCGCTTAGCGAGACCTTTAATCAGACGAACGATGACACAAACATTTTACCGATTATTTATGCCCAAGGAGGCAAACCTGAAGGATGAGGTACTTTCCGGCCTCACCGTAGCCCTGGCACTGGTGCCGGAGGCAGTAGCTTTTTCATTGATTGCCGGAGTGAGTCCTTTGGTGGGGCTGTATACGGCATTTATTATTGGCTTGATTACTTCCATTTTGGGAGGAAGGCCCGGAATGATTTCAGGAGCTACCGGAGCCATTGCCGTGGTGGTGGTAGCACTGATTGCACAACACGGGATTGAGTATTTATTTGGAGCCGTGGTGTTGATGGGCCTTATCCAAATATTGGTGGGGTTATTAAAGCTGGGGAAATTAATCCGATTGGTACCCCACCCGGTGATGTTTGGATTTGTCAATGGTCTGGCCATCGTCATCGCCATGTCCCAGTTGGACCAGTTTAAAGAAGTAACCGCAGCCGGAACGCTGGAATGGATGAGTGGCACGCCGCTGTACCTAATGTTAGGGTTGGTGGTTTTAACCATGGTTATTATAAAGTTTTTACCCAAATTAACCAGGGCTGTTCCTTCAGCTTTAGTAGCTATATTGGTTGTAAGTCTTTTGGTTATTTTTGGAGGAATTGATACCCGAACGGTTGGGGATCTGGCCTCCATTAGTGGTGGCTTGCCGGAATTTCACCTTCCCATGGTACCGATCAATTTGGAGACCCTACTGATCATTTTACCTTATTCGGCTATCATGGCAGGCGTGGGGCTGATTGAGAGCCTGTTGACCTTGACCCTGATTGACGAAATTACCGAATCCCGGGGACATGGCAATAAAGAATGCGTGGCCCAGGGAATTGCCAATGTAACCACCGGTTTTTTTGGGGGCATGGGGGGCTGTGCCATGATCGGTCAGTCGCTGATCAATGTCAATGCCGGCGGGCGAAACCGGATATCCGG